>NZ_MUNH01000256.1:0-6391 GCF_002154615.1 Streptomyces recifensis | reverse complement strand
CGGGCTGCGGGGTCGGCGCGGGGGCCTGCGCCGCAGGGGTAGGGGCAGGAGCAGGCGCCGTACTCCCGCCGGGTCCAACAGGATTCCGTACCGCCGCACGAGCGGCAGCCGGTCCCCCGCCGGGCGGTACGGGACTCGCGACCGGGGCCACCGCGCCGGGGTGCGCCTCGGGCCCGGGCACGTACTGCATGGCCGGCGCACCCGTACCCGCCGAGAAGTTCACGCCCCGCTCGATGCGGTCGAGCCGGGCCATGACGGACCGCTCGTCCCCGTACGCGGCGGGAAGCATCACGCGCGCGCAGATGAGTTCGAGCTGGAGACGGGGCGAGTTGGCGCCGCGCATCTCGGTGAGGCCCTCGTTGACGAGGTCGGCGGCGCGGCTCAGCTCGGCGGCCCCGAAGATCTCGGCCTGGGCCTGCATGCGCTCCAGCACGTCGGCAGGGGCGTCGATGAGCCCCTTCTCGGCGGCGTCGGGCACGGCGGCGAGGATCACCAGGTCGCGCAGCCGCTCCAGCAGGTCGGCGACGAAGCGACGGGGGTCGTTGCCGCCCTCGATGACATGGTCGACGACCTCGAAGGCCGCGGCCCCGTCCCCCGTGGCGAAGGCCTCGACGACGGAGTCGAGGAGGGACCCGTCGGTGTAGCCGAGGAGGGAGGTGGCCATGGGGTACGTCACACCGTCCGCGCCGGCACCGGCGAGGAGCTGGTCCATGACGGACATGGAGTCCCGTACGGACCCCTGGCCCGCGCGCACGACCAGCGGAAGCACACCCTCCGCGACCGGGATGTCCTCCTTCTGGCACACCTCGCCGAGGTACTCGCGCAGGGTGCCGGGCGGGACGAGCCGGAAGGGGTAGTGGTGCGTGCGCGACCGGATGGTCCCGATGACCTTCTCGGGCTCGGTGGTGGCGAAGATGAACTTGAGGTGCTCCGGCGGTTCCTCGACGACCTTCAGCAGCGCGTTGAAGCCCGCCGACGTGACCATGTGGGCCTCGTCGATGATGTAGATCTTGTACCGGCTGCCGGCGGGCCCGAAGAACGCCTTCTCGCGCAGCTCACGGGCGTCGTCCACGCCACCGTGGGAGGCTGCGTCGATCTCGATGACGTCGATCGAACCGGGCCCGTTGCGCGCGAGGTCGCGGCAGGACTGGCACTCTCCACAGGGGGTGGGGGTGGGACCCTGCTCACAGTTGAGACAACGGGCCAGGATGCGGGCACTGGTCGTCTTGCCGCAGCCGCGCGGCCCGCTGAACAGGTACGCGTGATTGACCCGGTTGTTCCGCAGCGCCTGCTGCAGCGGGTCGGTTACGTGCTCCTGCCCGATGACCTCGGCAAAGGTCTCCGGGCGGTAGCGGCGGTACAAGGCGAGAGACGACACGCATACGAGGTTATAGGCGCCCACCGACATCCGGACTCGACGCGGGCTCCGGCGCAGGTCAGCGGCTTGGGCATCTCCTGGGCGCCCGTACACCCCCCCGGGTCACCCGAGCCGGCCGTGATCCCTCTGCCCCCGGAAACACAAGGGCCCCCCACGCACCCGCCAGAGCCAACCTACCCTTGCTGCCTTCCGGCCCTGGGGGAGTTCAGTCAGATAGCGCCGCGTGAGGGGCTGCGCAAAGAGTACCTGATCCGGGGGCGGGGGGACGAGTTCGCGACCACTCCTTCCGGTCATGTAATGTCTCCCTCGGAGGATTCGCCTAGAGGCCTAGGGCGCACGCTTGGAAAGCGTGTTGGGGGCAACCCCTCACGAGTTCGAATCTCGTATCCTCCGCCAGTGCCTCACCGGGCACGATGTCGAAGGGCCCCGCTGCTTGCAGCGGGGCCCTTCGTCGTTGTCCGTCTCAGTCGGCCTCCTCCAGCCGTGCCAACGGGTCAGCTGACCGGAGCGATCTCGTCGACCAGGCCGCGGATGCGCTTCTCGATCTCGTCGCGGATCGGACGAACGGCGTTCACGCCCTGCCCGGCCGGGTCGGGGAGCTCCCAGTCGAGGTAGCGCTTGCCAGGGAAGACGGGGCAGGTGTCGCCGCAGCCCATCGTGATGACGACGTCGGATGCCCGGACCGCCTCCACCGTGAGCACCTTGGGCACCTCGGCAGTGATGTCGATGCCCGCCTCCGCCATGGCCTCGACGACGGCCGGGTTGACGGTGTCGGCGGGTGCGGAGCCCGCGGAGCGCACCTGGACGCGGTCGCCCGCGAGGTGAGTGAGGAAGGCAGCGGCCATCTGTGAGCGTCCCGCGTTGTGGACGCAGACGAAGAGCACGGACGGCGTGGCGGTGTCAGACATGGGCGGGGTCCTCTTGGGGCGCGGGTACAGCGGCTGGGGTGGTGAAGTAGCGGCGCGCGTACAGGGCGACGTACACGAGGCCGATCAGAGCGGGCACCTCGATGAGGGGGCCGACGACACCCGCGAGGGCCTGGCCGGAGGTGGCGCCGAAGGTGGCGATGGCGACGGCGATGGCCAGCTCGAAGTTGTTGCCCGCAGCGGTGAACGCCAGCGTCGTGGTCCGTGAGTAGTCGAGGCCGACCAAGCGGCCCAGGGCCATGGACCCGGCCCACATGACGGCGAAGTAGACCAGCAGCGGCAGGGCGATGCGGGCGACGTCCAGCGGCTGGGAGGTGATCGCGTCACCTTGCAGGGCGAAGAGGATGACGATCGTGAACAGCAGCCCGTACAGGGCGAAGGGGCCGATGCGCGGGACGAGCTTGGTCTCGTACCAGGCGCGGCCCTTGGTCTTCTCGCCGATTCGGCGGGTGAGGTAGCCGGCCGCGAGCGGGATGCCGAGGAAGATGAGCACGCTGCGGGCGATCTCCCACACCGACACGTCCAGCCCGGTCTGCTCCAGGCCTAGCCAGCCGGGCAGGACCGAGAGGTAGAACCAGCCCAGCGCCGAGAACGCGATCACCTGGAAGACGGAGTTCAGGGCGACCAGGACGGCGGCGGCTTCCCGGTGGCCGCACGCGAGGTCGTTCCAGATGATGACCATGGCGATGCAGCGGGCCAGGCCCACGATGATCAGGCCGGTACGGTAGGCGGGCAGGTCCGGCAGGAACAGCCAGGCCAGGGCGAACATGAGCACCGGGCCGACCACCCAGTTCAGCAGAAGGGACGGCAGCAGCAGCCGGCGGTCTCGGGTGACGGTGTCGAGGCGGTCGTAACGGACCTTGGCCAGCACCGGGTACATCATCACCAGCAGGCCCAGGGCGATCGGCAGGGACACCCCCGTCACGGTCACCTTGGCCAGTGCGTCACCCAGGCCGGGGACCAGGCGGCCCAGTCCGAGCCCTACGGCCATGGCCGCGAGAATCCAGACAGCCAGGTAGCGGTCGACGAAGGACAGGCGTCCGGCCACGTTGCCTTCGGGTGCGGCAGTGCTCACGAGGCAGCTCCCGCCGGGGCGGTGCGCCCGGACAGCGGTTCACCCTCAGGACGCGTGAGGATGCCGGCCAGACGGTCGGTCATCTCCGGAACGAGCCAGTAGTAGACCCAGGTGCCGCGCCGCTCGCAGTCGATCAGGCCTGCCTGCCGCAGCAGCTTCAGGTGGTGCGAGATCGTCGGCTGGGACAACTCGAACGCCGGGGTCAGGTCACAGACACACACCTCACCGCCCGCCCGAGAGGCGATCATCGACAGCAGGCGCAGCCGCACGGGATCGCCCAGCGCCTTGAACACCTTCGCCAGCTCCACGGCCTGGTCCTCGTCCAGGGGAGCTGTGAGCAGTCCGGGGCAGCACGCTGCGGCGTCATCGCTCTGACCGAGCACCACCAGCTCTTGATTCGACATGCCTCTATATTGACGTCCTTCGATCCGACGCGCAATCTTGCATTGACGGACATCAATGCAACCGGATGGAGTCGTGCCATGCCCCGCGCTCAGCTCGCCCTGCGTGTCAGTGACCTGGAAGCGTCGATCACCTTCCACTCGAAGCTGTTCGGCACCGAACCGGCCAAGCGGCGCGAGGGCCACGCCAACTTCGCCCTCACCGAACCCCCGTTCAAGCTCGTGCTGATCGAGGGCGAGCCCGGCGAGGAGACCCGCCTGGACCACCTGGGCGTCGAGGTCGAGTCCACCGACCAGGTCAACGCCGCCACCACCCGCCTCAAGGACGCCGGCCTGGCCACGTTCGAGGAGAACGACACCTCCTGCTGCTACGCCCTCCAGGACAAGGTCTGGGTCCACGGCCCCGGCAAGGAGCCCTGGGAGGTCTACGTCGTGAAGGGCGACGCCGGCACCCTCGGCAAGAGCGCCGACCCCCACGCCACCGGCGACGGGTGCTGCACCGACCAGGCCACCGAGGAGAGCCCGGCAGCGGCCGGATGCGCCTGCGGCCGGCGATCCTGAGCGGCCTGGGCAGCCCGCGCCCGTCCGTCTCGGTTTCCGTCTCGCTCAGCAACGGACACCCGCGACGGAGATATACTCAGCGGCATCTTTGATATCCAAGGAGATGCACACATGAGCCGTACCGTGATCGATCTCGATGACGACCTCTTGGCCGATGTGGCCAAGGCGCTCGGCACCGGCACCAAGAAGGAGACGGTGAACACCGCCCTTCGAGAGGTGCTGGAGAACCGCCGGCGCGCGCTGGCGATCACGCGGCTGCGTACTGCGGCTGGTGAGGGTGCCTTCGATCTGGACCTCTTCGAGGACAAGGGGAACTACCGCCGGTGAACGCGGCCCAGTTCCTGATCGACACGAGCGCGCTCGCCCGGTTCATGCGCGGTGACGCGGAACAGTACGGATGGGACCAGGCCGCCGCTGCCGGGCTGATCGCCACCTGCCCCGTCACCGAACTCGAGTTCTTCTACAGCGCCCGTTCCATCGAAGACCGGGCGCGAGGCATCGAGGACATGCGCATGATCTTCGGCTGGGTTCCGGTCGACGATCGTGCCTACACCCGTGCCTGGCAGGTACAGGACGCCCTGACCGCACAAGGCCGGCATCGCAGCGCGGGGGCCGTGGACCTCGTGGTGGCTGCCACGGCGGAACTTCAGGGGCTGACCCTGCTGCACCGCGACCGTGACTTCGACTGCATCGCCGCCGTCACCGGCCAAGCACTCCAGTGGTACGGCCCCGAGCCGGGGAAGTAACCGGTACCCGAGTGCGGGCTGCCGTCCCTCTTCGGGCTTCACACTGGCCGCAGCGGGGAGCTGTAGGCCCATGTGGGCGCTCATCCACTCCTGGGTTTGCGCCCCTGGCCCCGTGACGTCCGTGGCCTGGTTCTCCGGGGCGCGGCTCGTGGCCGAGAGGGGTCACCAGCGAGCTCCGTCTCTTTCCATCAGCGTCCTTACCCCCGTCACGAGCCCCTCCACCACCTCTCCCGGCGGGACCTCCGGGTCGGTCGGCACCGGGTGGGTCGTGCGGGCCAGGACCGGGAGTTCCAGTTGGACGCCGCCGTCACGGGTCCGGTTCACCGGGTTGTCCGGGTGGAGGCCCCGTAGGGGGTGGGGGATGCCGGACAGGGTGGTGACCGGGGTGAACGGCGAGCCGGCCAGGGCGGTGGCCAGGACCCTGGCCGCCGGGCGGTTGGAGCCGCCTACGTAGATCGTCCGTGGCGCGGAGCGGCGATTGTGGCCGTGGAGGGAGACGGTCAGGGTCGCGTGCGTGAGGAAGGTGGTCAGGGGGGTGCAGGGGGACATGCGGATGGAGGGGATGTGCTGCGGGGGGCCCGTCGGCTGGGTGAAGGTCAGCAGGGTGGCTCCGGTACGGGTCGCCACCTCCCTCGCCAGTTCCGCCGTGCCGCCTTCCACCGCGCCGTGCAGGGCCAGCAGGCCGACGGGCCCTGCCAGGTGCAGCGTGGTCAGGAAGGGCACGCCCTCGATCGTCACTCGCTCCGTGTGCATCGCCCCTCAGCGTGTCACCCGTACCTCGCGGGAGACCGTCACCTGGTCCAAGTCGGAGACGCGGACCGTCACCTTCATGGTCCAGGTGCCGGGGATCGGGAGGTTGAAGGAGTTCGTGGCCCAGTAGCCGCCTCGGTCGGTGACACCCGTGTCGAGGGGCCCCAGGCGCTGGGCCGGCAGGGTCATGGTGATGCGGAGTTCGGGGACGGCGGCCAGGGCGCCGTTCGCTCCGTAGACCACTGCCTGGACGGAGTTCGGGCCCACTCGGCCGGGGTCGAAGGTGATCTGGACCTTGCCGCGGCCGTTCTCGCCCACCGTGAACGGGACCGTCGTGACCGAGGCCGCCGGGATGCCCGTGTCCGCGGTGGCCGCCTCCTCGGCCGCCCGGCCCGGAAGGGTGCTGGTCAGGAGGGTCGTCAGGACCAGGACCAGCACGCCCACGGCCGCCTCCGCCAGTACTGAGCGGCGCAGGTGTCGCACCGGGAGGTCCGGTTCGGGGGCGGGAGGCTCCGGGGGGAGCGCGGGGCCGCCTGCCGGCACCGGCACCGGCA
>NZ_MUNH01000024.1:263-24919 GCF_002154615.1 Streptomyces recifensis | reverse complement strand
AGACGGTCGGGGACGGCGAGACGGTGTCGGCGGCGTTCCGGGCCCGCACGGCGGGGGCGGAGGAGCGGCCGGACGGGGTGGGCGAACCCGGCGGGGCGCTCTCCGCGCCGTAGGCGGTCGCGGTGCCGCACACGGGCGCGGCCGTCGTCGCCAGGACGAGCAGCACCCGCACCAGGCGGAGCGTGAGTCGCAGCCATGGAGTCACGCCGGTGACCTCCGGGGAGATGCCGGGGCAGAAGGAATCCAGCCTCACATTTCATGGCGCACCCGGCATTCCGGGTTGGGCCGTAAGGGGCGGTACGCCGGATCACCGGCGCGCGGGGGTGCGTCGGTGATGGGGTGGGTGGGTGCGAGAGAATGACGGCATGGAGATGCCGAGGAACGAACGGTCGCCCGAGAACCCCCAGATCCTCGTCGTGGGCCAGGACGGGATGGCGCTCGGTGGCGACCCGGACGAGGGCTCCCGCGAGATCCCGGTGACGGACCAGGTGGAGCAGCCGGCGAAGGTCATGCGGATCGGCAGCATGATCAAGCAGTTGCTGGAGGAGGTGCGCGCCGCTCCTCTGGACGAGGCGAGCCGGGTCCGGCTGAAGGAGATCCACGCCAGCTCGGTCAAGGAGCTGGAGGACGGCCTCGCCCCGGAGCTGGTGGCGGAGCTGGAGCGGCTGTCGCTGCCCTTCACCGACGACGCGACGCCGAGCGACGCCGAGCTGCGGATCGCCCAGGCCCAGTTGGTCGGCTGGCTGGAGGGCCTCTTCCACGGCATCCAGACCACGCTGTTCGCCCAGCAGATGGCCGCCCGCGCCCAGTTGGAGCAGATGCGCCGCGCGCTCCCGCCGGGCAGTGTCCCGGAGGGCCCCGAGGAGCAGCACACCGGCGGCCGCTCCGGCGGGCCGTACCTGTAGGCACGTAGGACGAGAAGGGCCCGGCGGAAGCGATCCGCCGGGCCCTTGCCACAGGATGCCTACTGCGGCGGCTCGCCCGTGGAGACGTTCAGCGAGACCTCGCCCATGTTCTTCGGGTCGACGTCCGTACCCGGCGCGGGGAACTGGTCGAGGACCGTTCCGTCGCCCCAGGTGTTGTTGTCTTCCTTCTTCACCTTGTACTGCCAGCTCGCGGCCTGGAAGCACGCCTTCACGGAGTCGATGTTCTTGTACCGGAAGTCGGGCAGCCGGATCTTCTTCTCGTCGTTGTACGACTCCTGCGGCTCGGTGCACTCGGTGTCGTCGATGGTGCGCGAGGTGTCCGGACCCCGGTAGCCGGAGGCGTGCGAGGTGGTGGCGGCACTGGGGGAGCCGCCGCCGCCCGTGGTGTCGTCCTTCTTGTTCATGTTGAGCGCGATCACCAGGCCCGCGATCAGCACCGCGGCCACCGCCACCGAGCCGATCAGCACCGGCTTGTTGTTCCGGCCGCCGCCGCCCCCGGAGGAGGGCACCGCGGTCGGCGGCTGGGCCCCGTAGGCCGGCGCCGGCTGCCCGCCGTACGCGGGCGGGGTCGGGTAGCCGCCCTGCTGGGGGTAGCCGTAGGACGGGGCCGGGGTGCCGTACGGGTTCGGCGTCGGCTGGTACGGCTGCTGCACCTGGCCGTGGTGGGGCTGCGGGGCCGTGTGGTCGATCGGCGGGAACACCGCCGAGCCCACGCCCGAGCCGCTCTGCGCCGGACCCGCGCCCGGCACGATGCTCGGCGCCGCCTGCTGGAGCGAGGCGGCCACCCGCAGGCACTCCTCGCGCATCGCCTCGGCGGTGGGGAAGCGTTCGTTGGGGTTCTTCTTCAGCGCGCGGGCCACCAGGGCGTCCACCGCCGGGGGCAGCGCGCGGTTGATCGAGGAGGGCGCGACCGGCTCCTCCTGGACGTGCGCGTAGGCGATGGCCAGCGGCGAGTCCGCGTCGAAGGGCAGCCGGCCGGTGACGAGCTGGAACAGCATGATGCCGACCGAGTACAGGTCGGAGCGGGCGTCCACCCCCCGGCCGAGGGCCTGCTCGGGGGAGAGGTACTGCGGGGTGCCGACGACCATGCCGGTCTGCGTCATCGAGGTGACCCCGGACTGCATGGCCCGCGCGATGCCGAAGTCCATCACCTTGACCACGCCGCGCTTGGTGGTCATCACGTTGCCCGGCTTGATGTCCCGGTGGACCAGCCCCTTCTCGTGGCTGATCTCCAGCGCGGCCAGCACGTCCGCGGTGATCCTCAGGGCCTTGTCGGCGGGCATCGCGCCGAACTGCCGTACGTCGTCGGCGAGCACGGAGCCGAGCGGGCGGCCCTCCACGTACTCCATGACGATGTAGGGCATGCCGTCCGCTTCGTCCTCGCCGGTGTCGAAGACGGAGACGATGTTGGTGTGCGTGAGCTTGGCCACGGCCTGGGCCTCGCGGCGGAACCGCTCACGGAACGCCTGCTCCCGGCCCAGCTCGGTGTGCAGGGTCTTGATGGCCACCTGGCGGTCCAGCACCGAGTCGTGGGCCAGGTGCACGGCGGCCATGCCGCCCTCGCCGAGCAGGTCCTGGAGCCGGTAACGGCCACCGGCCAGTGCCCGCCCCGTGTACCGGCCGCCCTGTGCGCCGTCCTGGCTCATCGTTCCGTGTCCCCCACTGGCCCGTCGGAGCCGTCATCGACCGGACACGCGCCGCGCGGCACCTGTCTTGATCGAATGTGTCATTCCCGGCCAAGTCTGCCCGAGGGCACGGACACGTCAAGCCCGGTGCCCGTTCCGTGACCGTACGCGAAAGAAGCGTCGCGCAAGCGTTACAGCAGGCGTACGACCGGTGCACGGAATTTGCACGAGGGCCTGTGCTGCGGGTTTCATGGCCGGTCCGTCCTGGGCCCGTCCCGGTGCCGGATCGGGACCGGCGGCCACCGGCGAGGCTGTAGCGTGGCCGACGGAGTCCGTATCAACACCGCGCGCATCGCGGGCAGAAACGACGGCGAGGACCGATGGCACAGACGCACGGCGCCCAAGGCCCGTCCGACCCCGAGGCGGCGGCCGGCGGCGGCATGGCGGAGGCGCCGGAGAACTGGGGCAACGGCGGGCTCGTCGGCGACGGCCGCTACCGGCTCACCCACCGGCTCGGCCGGGGCGGCATGGCCGAGGTGTTCGCGGCCGAGGACGTCCGGCTCGGCCGCACGGTCGCGGTCAAGCTGCTGCGCGCCGACCTCGCCGAGGACCCCACCTCCAAGGCCCGCTTCACGCGGGAGGCCCAGTCGGTGGCCGGGCTCAACCACCACTCGATCGTCGCCGTGTACGACTCCGGCGAGGACCAGGTGAACGGCCAGGCCGTGCCGTACATCGTGATGGAGCTGGTCGAGGGCCGCACCATCCGTGAGCTGCTGGTCGACGCGGACGCGCCGGGCCCCGAGCAGGCCCTGATCATCGTCTCCGGGGTGCTGGACGCGCTCGCCTACTCGCACCAGCACGGCATCGTGCACCGCGACATCAAGCCCGCCAACGTCATCATCACCGACAACGGCGCGGTCAAGGTGATGGACTTCGGCATCGCCCGCGCCCTGCACGGCGCCTCCACGACGATGACCCAGACCGGCATGGTCATGGGCACCCCGCAGTACCTCTCCCCGGAACAGGCGCTCGGCAAGGCCGTCGACCACCGCTCCGACCTGTACGCCACCGGCTGCCTGCTCTACGAACTCCTCGCGCTGCGGCCCCCCTTCACCGGTGAGACCCCGCTGTCGGTGGTCTACCAGCACGTCCAGGACATGCCGGTACCGCCCTCGCAGGTCACCGCCGGCTGCCCGCCCGAGCTGGACGGCCTGGTCATGCGCTCCCTCGCCAAGGAGCCGGACGACCGCTTCCAGACGGCCGAGGAGATGCGCGGCCTGATCCAGTACGGCCTGCAGATGCTGTACGACCAGGGCGCCCACTCCGGCACCTGGAACACCGGCCCGGTGGACGCCGCCGCGGGCGCGCCGACCCCGCCCGGCGGCTACGCGGGCACCGCGGTGATGCCCCAGTCCGGCGGTTACGGCGGCGGCACCACGCAGATCCCGCAGCCGATCCTGCCCGGCGGGTACGGGAGCGGCGACGACGGCGGCTTCGAGGGCCACGGCAACAAGGGCAGCGGCAGGGGCAAGCTCCTGGTGCTGGCCGCGCTCGCCCTGGTGGCGGTCGTGGCCGGTGTCGCGCTCGCGCTGAACAACACCGGCGGCGACGAGGGCAAGGGCGGCACCAAGCCGACCCCGACGCACTCCCGGACGCACAAGGACGACAAGGCGTCCGAGGCGCCGACCGGCGACACCTCCAAGGAGCCGACGGACGACCCGGCCACCCAGGGCGGCTCGGGCTGGAACAACGGCTCGAACTACACGCCGTCCTACCGGCCGACCGACCCGGGTACGGCCAAGCCGTCGGACGAGCCGACCGACCCGCAGACCTCCGAGCAGCCGAGCGCCCCGCAGACCTCGCCGCCCGCCACGGGCGACGCGTCCGGCGGCGGCACGGACGCGGGCACCACGGACGGCACGGGCAACGCGGGCGGCACCGACCAGGGCACCACGGCCGGTGCCGGCGGCGCGGACGCCGGTGCGGCGGCCGGAGCGGACGCGGCCGGCGCGAACGGCACTTGAATGCCGACGTTGCCGGCCCCCGGAACGGGCCCGGACGGGCCCGTCGGCTGACGGGGCCGAAGCGGCTCAGCCGGTGAAGGCGTCGCACACCGCGTCGTACTCCCGTGTCCACCACACCGCGAGCGCGGAGGCGGCCGGGAACTGGCAGTCGGCGCGGGTGTCACCGCGCTCGTAGTGCCAGCGCAGCATCCAGAAGTCGTTCAGGCGCTCCCACCACACCCGGTGCACGGCCGCCGCCAGCTCCGAGGGGGTGGCGCGCGCCGCGCGCCGGTACGCCCGCGCGTACGCCCGCGCCTTGGGCAGGTCCAGCATCCCCGCGGGCCGTACGAAGAAGATCGCGGCGGCGCGTACGGCCTCCTCGGCGCGGGGCTGCACCCCCAGGCGGTCCCAGTCGACGATGGCGGCGGGGGTGCCGCCCCGGTAGAGCAGGTTGAACGGGTGGAAGTCGCCGTGCACCCAGCCCACCGGCCCGCCGCGCGGCGGGCGGCGGTGGGTGTGCTGCTCCAGCAGCGACCGGCGTTCCAGCAGGCGGTGGCGGGCCAGGTCGTCGAAGGCGTCGGCGGGTCTGTGGCGGTGGACGTGGCCGAGCAGGTCGTCGATGAGGGCGAAGGTGTCGGCCGGGTCGGCGCTCTCCACCGGGTGCGGGCTCGTGGCCGGCCGGGTGCGCCCCTTGGGCGGCATCACGCGCTCCAGGCAGGCGTGCACGGCGCCCAGCAGGGCGCCCAGGCGCGCGCTCTCGGAGCGGGTGAGCTGGCCGCCGTGCAGATGTCCGCCCTCGATCCAGGGGTGCAGGGCGTAGGCGTGCCCGCCGACGACCGCGACCGTACGGCCCTCGCGGTGGGTGAGCGGAGGGACGGCCGGGACGCCGACCTCGGCCAGGCGCTGGGTGGCCAGATGGCGGCGCTCGATGGCGTCGGGGTCGGCGGTGTCGGGGTCGAAGTGGTGCTTGAGGAAGTACCGCCCCCGTGTGGTGCGCACCCGGTAGCCCCGGTTGAGCAGTCCCTGGTCGACCGGTTCGCAGGCGAGGGCCGTACCGGCTTCGTACAGGGGTAACAAGGTGCCGAGCGGGGGCGCGTGGGGCACGACGGGTGGTACACGAAGGCGCTGCACGCGCCGATGCTAGGGCACGAAAAGACCCCGTGAGCTGGGGGTTGTCACAGGCAGTCGTCGGCGGTCGCATTCGGTCACCCGGCGTGCCCCGGTGAACGTCCGGGTGCACACGGAAGTGCAATTCGCGCGCGGCGCGAAATAAATCCCCGCCCGTCCCCGGTGACGCGCCGGGACTCTTCCTTTGAGCTGGGTGGGCGGGATAACGTGCCGTTGCTCCGGCCTCCTGCAAGGCTGTGACCAGCGAACTTCCGGGACTTGTGGATTTACTTGGAAATCCAAGCAAAAACGCAGGTCAGGTGGGGTTTCACAGAAATGTGGAGCACTGGGTAACGTTAAAAGCCGCAGGCGCTCGCCGGGGCACCTGTCACGCCTGTTCCCGGCCGAGCGGCACCCACCCCGTGCCCGGTGGTCGAGAAGAGGTGGCCGCTCCCCCCGGCTCCGACCGAGCAAGGGGGAACCCAGGCTCACCGGCAACCCCGTGGGCCGGAACGACGGAGGAGCACACGTGACCGTGGAGAGCAGTGCCGCGCGCAAGCCGCGACGCAGCGCCGCAGGCAAGGCCGGTACCGCCGGTACCGGGCGCAGCACCCGCAGCACCGCCAAGCAGGGCACCGAGCCGGAGCTGGTACAGCTCCTGACGCCGGAGGGCAAGCGGGTCAAGAACGCCGAGTTCGACGCCTACGTCGCCGGCATCACCCCCGACGAGCTGCGCGGTCTGTACCGCGACATGGTGCTCACCCGCCGCTTCGACGCGGAGGCGACCGCCCTTCAGCGCCAGGGCGAGCTGGGCCTGTGGGCCTCGCTGCTCGGCCAGGAGGCCGCCCAGATCGGCTCCGGCCGCGCCACCCGCGAGGACGACTACGTCTTCCCGACCTACCGCGAGCACGGCGTCGCCTGGTGCCGCGGGGTCGACCCGACCAACCTGCTCGGCATGTTCCGGGGTGTGAACAACGGCGGCTGGGACCCCAACGGCAACAACTTCCACCTGTACACGATCGTCATCGGCTCGCAGACGCTGCACGCCACCGGCTACGCGATGGGCGTGGCCAAGGACGGCGCGGACTCGGCCGTGATCGCCTACTTCGGCGACGGCGCGTCCAGCCAGGGCGACGTGGCGGAATCGTTCACCTTCTCCGCGGTGTACAACGCCCCGGTCGTGTTCTTCTGCCAGAACAACCAGTGGGCGATCTCCGAGCCCACCGAGAAGCAGACCCGCGTCCCGCTCTACCAGCGCGCCCAGGGCTACGGCTTCCCGGGCGTCCGGGTGGACGGCAACGACGTGCTGGCCTGCCTCGCCGTGACCCGCTGGGCGCTGGAGCGCGCCCGCAACGGCGAGGGCCCGACCCTGGTCGAGGCGTTCACCTACCGGATGGGCGCCCACACCACCTCCGACGACCCCACGCGCTACCGCCACGACGACGAGCGCGTCGCCTGGGAGGCGAAGGACCCGATCCTCCGCCTGCGCGCCTACCTGGAGTCCTCGAACCACGCGGACGAGGGATTCTTCGCGGAACTGGAGAGCGAGTCCGAGGCGTTGGGCAAGCGAGTGCGGGAAGCGGTCCGCGCCATGCCGGACCCGGACCGCTTCGCCATCTTCGAGAACGTGTACGCGGACGGGCACGCGCTCGTCGACGAGGAGCGCGCCCAGTTCGCCGCCTACCAGGCGTCGTTCGCGGACGCTCAGGGGGGCAACTGACATGGCGGAGAAAATGGCTCTGGCCAAGGCGATCAACGAATCGCTGCGGCGCGCGCTGGAGACCGACCCGAAGGTCCTCGTCATGGGCGAGGACGTCGGCAAGCTCGGCGGTGTCTTCCGGGTGACGGACGGCCTCCAGAAGGACTTCGGCGAGGAGCGGGTCATCGACACCCCGCTCGCCGAGTCCGGCATCGTCGGCACCGCGATCGGTCTCGCCCTGCGCGGCTACCGCCCGGTGGTCGAGATCCAGTTCGACGGCTTCGTCTTCCCGGCGTACGACCAGATCGTCACCCAGCTCGCGAAGATGCACGCGCGCTCGCTGGGCAAGGTCAAGATGCCCGTCGTCATCCGCATTCCCTACGGCGGCGGCATCGGCGCGGTCGAGCACCACTCCGAGTCCCCCGAGGCGCTGTTCGCGCACGTGGCGGGCCTGAAGGTGGTCAGCCCGTCCAACTCCTCGGACGCCTACTGGATGATGCAGCAGGCCATCCAGAGCGACGACCCGGTGATCTACTTCGAGCCCAAGCGGCGCTACTGGGACAAGGGCGAGGTCGACCCCGAGCTGATCCCCGGCCCGCTGCACAGGGCGAGCGTGGTCCGCGAGGGCACCGACCTGACGCTGGCCGCGTACGGACCCATGGTCAAGCTGTGCCGGCAGGTGGCCGACGCGGCCGCCGAGGAGGGCAAGTCCCTGGAGGTGCTCGACCTCCGCTCGGTCTCCCCGCTGGACTTCGACACCATCCAGACCTCGGTCGAGAAGACCCGCCGTCTGGTGGTCGTCCACGAGGCGCCGGTGTTCCTCGGCTCCGGCGCGGAGATCGCCGCGCGGATCACCGAGCGGTGCTTCTACCACCTGGAGGCCCCGGTGCTCCGGGTCGGCGGCTATCACGCCCCGTACCCGCCGGCGCGCCTGGAGGACGAGTACCTGCCGGGTCTGGACCGGGTGCTCGACGCCGTCGACCGCGCCCTTGCGTACTGAGGAAGGTTTCGTGACGACGATGACGGAAGCTTCCGTGCGCGAGTTCAAGATGCCGGACGTGGGCGAGGGGCTCACCGAGGCCGAGATTCTCAAGTGGTACGTGCAGGTCGGGGACACGGTCACCGACGGCCAGGTGGTGTGCGAGGTCGAGACCGCCAAGGCGGCCGTCGAACTCCCCATCCCCTACGACGGGGTGGTGCGTGAGCTGCGTTTCGCCGAGGGCACCACGGTCGACGTGGGTACGGCGATCATCGCGGTGGACGTGTCGGGCGGGGCGGCTCCCGAGCCGGCGCCGGCCGCGTCCGCCGTGCCCGCTCCGGCACCCGCCGAGGACGCCGAGCCGCAGGGCCGTACCCCGGTGCTGGTGGGGTACGGGGTGGCCGCCTCCTCCACCAAGCGGCGTCCCCGCAAGGGACCCGAGGTGGCGGTGGCCGCCGCACCGGCCGAGCTGAACGGGCACGGCCCCGCCGCTCCCGCTCCCGCTCCGGTTAAGGAGCGCCCGCTGGCCAAGCCGCCGGTGCGCAAGCTGGCCAAGGACCTGGGCGTCGACCTGGCGCGGGTCGTCCCGTCCGGGCCGGACGGCATCATCACCCGTGAGGACGTGCACGCGGCGGTGGCTCCGGCGGAGACCGTGGTGGAGGCCCCGGTTCCGGCCCCGGCCGCCGTGCCCGCTCCCGCGCCCGCCGTGGCGGGGTACGACTCCGCGCGGGAGACGCGTGTCCCGGTCAAGGGGGTCCGCAAGGCGACCGCGCAGGCGATGATCGGCTCGGCGTTCACGGCGCCGCACGTCACGGAGTTCGTGACGGTGGACGTGACGCGGACGATGAAGCTGGTCGAGGAGCTGAAGCAGGACAAGGAGTTCCAGGGGCTGCGGGTGAACCCGCTGCTGCTGATCGCCAAGGCGCTGCTGGTCGCGATCAAGCGCAACCCCGAGGTCAACGCGTCCTGGGACGAGGCCGCCCAGGAGATCGTGCTCAAGCACTACGTCAACCTGGGCATCGCGGCGGCGACTCCGCGCGGGCTGATCGTGCCCAACATCAAGGACGCGCAGGACAAGACGCTCCCGCAGCTGTCCGCGGCGCTGGGCGAGCTGGTGAGCACGGCCCGTGAGGGCAAGACGTCCCCGGCGGCGATGCAGGGCGGCACGGTGACCATCACCAACGTCGGCGTCTTCGGCGTCGACACCGGTACGCCGATCCTCAACCCCGGCGAGTCCGCGATCCTCGCCGTCGGCGCGATCAAGCTCCAGCCGTGGGTCCACAAGGGGAAGGTCAAGCCCCGCCAGGTCACCACTCTCGCCCTCAGCTTCGACCACCGCCTGGTCGACGGCGAACTCGGCTCCAAGGTCCTGGCAGATGTCGCGGCGATTCTGGAACAGCCGAAGCGATTGATCTCCTGGGCGTAGAAAGCCCTTTCCGCCTGCGGAAACGCCGAGACCCTGACGTCCGGTCAGGGTCTCGGCCTCCCATAGGAATTCCGGGACCATGACTTACCGTCAAGGTCTCGGAATTTTCTCGTTGAGCACAGGAAACGGCGCGACTCGGCGTCACGTGAAGGGCCCGCCCGCACGGAGTGAACCGTGTGGGCGGGCCCTGTTCCGCCGAAGCGGCAGCCTTACTTGGTGAAGCCGTAGTTCAGGAGCTTCGTCGCGTCCGTGCCGCGCTGGGTGACGGAGGACGACGCGAGGACCGTGCCGATGACCGTCTTGCCGTTGCGGGTGGCGGCGAAGACGAGGCAGTACTTGGCCTCGGGGCCGGAGCCGGTCTTGACGCCGATGGTGCCGCTGTAGCTGCTCAGCAGCGTGTTGGTGTTGGTCCACGCCTTCATCGTGCGCGTGCTGCCGGTCTTGGTGACCGTCTTCGCCGTGTACGACTTGGTCTTGACGATCGCGCGGAAGTTGGCGTTCTTCATCGCGCTGCTGGCGATCTTCGTCAGGTCGCGCGGGGTCGAGTAGTTCGAGCCCTTGCCGATGCCGTCGAAGGAATCGAAGTGCGTGTTCTTCAGGTTGAGGGCCTTCGCGGCGGAGTTCATCTTGCCGAGGAAGGAGGTCACGCGCGCGGAGTGCGTGCTGCCCGAGCCGTACTTGTCCGCGAGGACGTAGGCGGCGTCGCAGCCGGACGGCAGCATCAGCCCGTAGAGGAGCTGGCGGACGGTGACCTTGTCGCCGACGATCAGGCCGGCCGAGGACGCGTTGTTGGCGACGATGTAGTCGCTGGCGCCCTTGGGGATGGTGACCTTGGCGTCCAGGTTCAGGTTCGGCTGCGCCAGCACGACCTTGGCGGTCATGATCTTGGTGGTGGAGCCGGTGGAGCGGCGGGTGTCCGCGGCCTTGGTGTACAGCGACGCACCGGTGGAGTTGTTCATCACGTAGCCGCCCGCGGCCACGATCGAAGGCGCGGAAGCGGCCTGCGCGGGCGCTGCGGTGAGGGCACTGGTGGTGAGCAGCGCGCCGGACGCGACGGCGACGGCGGCGGCCCTGCGGAGGGAGGAGCCCTTGATGCCGGTAATCAAAGCGAAATACCTCGATTGTCTGAAATGCCCTTGGAATGCGGCCTAGTTGAGGTGCCCTGAAAGGAGGGCCGCACCTGTGTGACAAGTGAACGGCCCCCATGGTTGCACTCCCCGCGAAGGAAAATTCCCGGCACTCCGCTGACGCCTCTTCAGCCGGGTCCGCATGCTGGACCGCGCTGTCCCGCCCCGCCTGTTGTATCTATCCTGTAGGCATGCAAACGGCCACCAGGCAGCCACCCGCCGCCGACCGCGTCTACACCCACGTCAAGCAGGGCGTCCTCGACCGCCGGTACGAGGGCGGCACCCTCCTCACCGAGGGCGAGCTGGCCGAAGCGGTGGGGGTGTCCCGTACCCCCGTCCGCGAGGCGCTGCTGCGGCTGGAGGCCGAGGGGCTGATCCGGCTGTACCCGAAGAAGGGCGCGCTGGTGCTGCCGGTCTCCGCGCAGGAGATCGCCGACGTGGTGGAGACCAGGCTGCTGGTCGAGGAGCACGCCGCCCGCAAGGCGGTGCCCGCGCCGCCCGCCCTGCTGGACCGGCTCGCCGAGCTGCTCCAGCGGCAGCGGGAGCAGGCCGCGGCGGGCGACTTCGCCGCCGCCGCCGTCACCGACCGCTGCTTCCACGCCGAGATCGTGCGCAGCGGAGGCAACGAGATCCTCTCCCGCCTCTACGACCAGCTCCGCGACCGCCAGCTCCGGATGGGCGTCGCCGTGATGCACTCGCACCCCGACCGGATCGCCAAGACGCTCACCGAGCACGCCGGGATCCTCGACGCGCTGCGCGCCGGGGACGCGGAGGCGGCGGTCGGGCTGGTGCACCGGCACGTCGGCTGGTTCTCCGAGCTGGCGCGCGGGGAGGTCCGGTGAACCGGCCCACGACCACCCTGCCGGGTGATCCTCCGGGCGGCCGCCGGGCCGTCGCCGTGTGGTCCATAGGCGTCGCGGTCTACTTCGTCGCCGTCATCTTCCGCACCTCGCTCGGCGTGGCCGGCCTGGACGCGGCGGACCGCTTCCATGTGAACGCCTCCGCGCTGTCGACGTTCTCGATCCTGCAGCTGCTCGTGTACGCGGGCATGCAGATACCCGTCGGCCTGCTGGTGGACCGGCTCGGCACGAAGAAGGTGCTGTGCCTGGGTGCGGTGCTGTTCACGGCCGGGCAGCTCGGCTTCGCCTTCTCCCCCTCGTACGGCACCGCCCTCGCGTCCCGCGCGCTGCTGGGCTGCGGGGACGCGATGACCTTCATCAGCGTGCTGCGCCTGGGCACCCGGTGGTTCCCGGCCCGGCGCGGGCCCTTCGTCGCGCAGCTCGCCGGGCTGGTCGGCATGGCGGGCAACCTCGTCTCCACCCTGGTGCTGGCGCGGCTGCTGCACGGCCTCGGCTGGACCCCGGCGTTCGCGGGCAGCGCGCTGGCGGGCGCGGTCGTACTGGCGCTGGCGCTGCTGTTCCTCAAGGACCACCCCGAGGGCCACGAGCCGGAGCCCTTCCCGCACCAGGGTGCCGCGTACGTACGCCGGCAGATCGTGGAGGCATGGCGGGAGCCCGGTACCCGGCTGGGGATGTGGGTGCACTTCACCACCCAGTTCCCGGCGATGGTCTTCCTGCTGCTGTGGGGGCTGCCGTTCCTGGTGCAGGCACAGGGGCTCAGCCGGGCCACCGCGGGTGAGCTGCTCACCCTGGTCGTGCTCTCCAACATGGTGGTCGGGCTCGTCTACGGCCAGGTCGTCGCCCGGCACCACGCGGCCCGGCTCCCGCTGGCCCTCGGTACGGTCGCCGCGACCGCCGTGATGTGGGCGCTGACCCTCGCCTGGCCGGGCGCGCACGCGCCGATGGCGCTGCTGGTGGTGCTGTGCGTGGTGCTCGGCGCCTGCGGTCCCGCCTCGATGCTCGGCTTCGACTTCGCCCGTCCCGCCAACCCGCCCGAGCGTCAGGGCACCGCCTCCGGCATCACCAACATGGGCGGCTTCATCGCCTCCATGACCACCCTCTTCGCCATCGGCGTCCTCCTGGACGCCACCGGCGACGACTACTCCGTGGCCTTCTGCGCCGTCTTCGTCCTCCAGGCCCTCGGCCTCACCCAGATCCTCCGCCTGCGCAGCCGGGCGGCCCGCCGGGAGCGGGAGCGGTTGGTGGCGAGCAGGGTGGAGACCGTGCACGTGCCCGCGGCGTGAGCCTAGGGCGCTTCGGCGGGGCCGGGTATGTCAGCGGGGCTGATCTGCAACGCGGCTACCCCGCCCGCTGCCGGGCCCTGGGCGAGGTGCCGTGCCCGGCGCTCATCCCTGCCGTCGACACCGCGGGCGGTCAGGCCGTCCAGTCCCTCACCGGAACCAGCGTCAGGTACGCCATTCCCAGGATTCCCCGGTAGCTCATCCACTGGGCCCGGTGGCGGTCCAGGCGTTCGCGGAGCTCGGCCGCGTCCGGCTCGGCGGCCAGCCGGACTTCCTGGTCGGCCTGGTAACCCGACTCGAATTCCTCCCACTCGGGGAGAGTGGCGGTCTCCGTCCACTCCGGGCGGAAGCCGGACTCGACGGCGAGGTCCAGGAGGGCGGGGAGGGTGAGGTGGTCGGACTCGGCGGCGCCCGGCCACATGCCCGCCAGCTCGGCGGGGGTGGGCCGGCGGTCCCATATGCCCTCGCCCAGGAGGACCCGGCCGTTCTCGGAGACCAGGCGGCGCAGGGAGCGCAGGGCTTCCGGTGTGGGGCAGCCGGCGTCGGACAGGGCCTGGGTCGCGCCCAGGCAGAGGACCAGGTCGGCGGGGCCGTGGGTGGTGTCGCGGGCGGACTCCGCCAGGAAGGACACCCGTCCCGCCAGGCCCCGCTCCTCCGCCGAGCGGCGGCCCCGGCCGAGGTCCGTCTCGTTCAGGTCGACGCCCGTGCCCCGTGCCTCCGGGACCGCTTCCAGGACCCGGAGCAGCAGCTCGCCCCAGCCGCAGCCGATGTCGAGGACGGTGTGGGGGCGGTTCGCGGAGAGGCGGCCGACGATCGCGTCGGCACGGGCGGAGGAGAGCGGGCCGTGGAAGGTGAGTCGAGTGGTCATGGCGGGGACCGTAACCGCGGCCCGGACCACCGGCACCCGATTAAAAGGTCACGGCGTGACCGCGAAGTTCCGCAGGATCGCCGCCGTCAGGTCCGGGTCGCCCTCGGTCTTGACGCGGTCGCCGGCCGCCTCCGCACTGATCCGCCCGCAGGCCAGCCGGAAGTACGTCTCCCAGTCGAGGCTGAAGCTGGCGGCGGGCCCGAGCGCGGGTGCCGTCTCCAGCGTGCCCCGGCCCTGGATGTCGACGCGGATCGTGCGCAGGAACTCCACCGGCCCGTGCACGTCGAAGACGATCGCCGAACTGCGCGGCGCCTCGGCCTTCTTGGCGACCACCATGGGCAGCCCGGCCAGCAGCAGGTCACGGGCGACCAGCGCGCCGGGCGAGTCGAGGTTGCCCGGACGCCCGAGGGCGGTGCGCAGATCCTGCTCGTGCACCCAGACGTCGAACGCCCGCATCCGCATGGCGTGTTCGAGGGTGATCTCCTTGCCCATCGGCCCCCGGACGACGGTGTCGGGCTGCCGGGACTCGTTGCGGATCTGCCGGTTGCGCCGGATGACCGTGTACTCCAGCTCCGACGTCATCTCCGGCGCCGTGTGATGGCGGCGCACGTCGACCTGCATCTCCATGTACCGCTGCGCCTCGTTGGTGACGTGGAAGAGGTCGCGGGGCAGCGTGTGGATCGGCCGGGGGTCGCCGAGCATTTCGCAGTCCAGCCCGATGACGTGGGAGACCACGTCCCGCACCGACCAGCCGGGGCACGGCGTACGCCGGTTCCACTCGGCCTCGGCCAGCGGGTTCACCAGCTCGGATATCGCGTCGATCGAGTGGTTCCAGGCGTCGGCGTAGGGCTGGAGGGTGGGATGCAGACTCACGGAACAGGACCCCTCGGCGGTCGGTACACGGGCAGAATCGGCGGCTGCACTGGGCGGGTGTCTGGAAACTCCCCCACGCTCTCGGCTTGCGCGAGGAGGGGGGACCCCCAAGTTACGCTGCTCCGATACCCCCCGGCAGTGCTTTCGTGTGACGATCGTAGGCCCGTGGGAACGACTCGAATGCCAGGACGGTGGTAGTGTGCGCGCCTCGCTGATCCAGATCCGTGTGGACGAGGGCGAATCCGTGGCCGAACGGCGTTCGCGCGCGGCGGACCTCGTACGCGCCGAGGCCGACGCGGACCTCGTGGTGCTGCCCGAGCTGTGGACCACCGGGGCGTTCGCCTACGACACCTTCGCCACCGAGGCCGAGCCGCTTCAGGGCCCCACCCACGACGCGATGGCGCGCGCGGCCGAGGACGCGGGCGTCTGGCTGCACGCCGGGTCCGTCCCGGAGCGGGACCCCGACGGCACCCTCTACAACACCGCGCTCGTCTTCTCCCCCTCCGGGGAACTGGCCGCCTCCTACCGGAAGATCCACCGCTTCGGCTTCGACCAGGGCGAGGCCGTGCTGATGGGCGCCGGGCGCGAACCCGTCACCGTCCCGCTGCCCGGGACCACCGTCGGCCTCGCCACCTGCTACGACCTCCGCTTCCCCGAACTCTTCCGCACCCTCACCGACGCCGGCGCCGAGACCCTGGTCGTCTCCGCGGGGTGGCCCGAGCGCCGCCGCGCCCACTGGACGCTGCTGGCCCGGGCACGCGCGGTGGAGAACCAGGCGTACGTCCTCGCCTGTGGAACGGCCGGTACGCACGCCGGAGTTCCCCAGGCGGGTCACTCGATCGTGGTGGACCCGTGGGGCGAGGTACTGGCCGAGGCGGGCCCGGACGAGGAGGTGCTCGGGGTGGAGTTCGACCCGGCGAAGGTCCCGGCGACCCGTGAGCAGTTCCCCGCGCTGAAGGACCGCGTCCTCGGCCTGGCACCGCCCCGCCGCTGAGCCTCGGCCGATGGGCCTCAGCCGTCCTCCCGCTCCTTCTCCGCCAGGTGGATCACGCACACCGCCACCGCGATGAGCAGCGCCGGGTCGGCGTCGTCCCGTACGACGTCGACCCCGTAGGTGTCGCGGACGGTGAGCCACCGGCGGGAGATCACCGCGAGGAGTTCGCCCTCGTACTCCACGGCGAACTCGCGGTCCAGGATCTTGCCGCTGATGTCGAGTTCGGTGCCGTCGACCAGGTCGACGCGGTAGTGGTTGCGCAGCAGGGACAGCCGCTTGCGGCGGACGGTGGCGAGGTCCTCCCCGTCCCGCTGGATCACCATGGTGTCGCGCAGGGCGAACATCTTCTGGTGGATGTCGATCAGGACGTTGCCCGCGGTGTCCTTCAGCTCGAAGGTGTCCCGCAGCCGCATGGCCTTGCCGTCGACGAGGAAGACCTTGCGGCCGTTCTCGTCCTCGATCCAGTAGTCGTCGCCGATGCCCAGCAGCCGGTCGCGCACGAGGAGTCTCATGGGGGAAGCGCTTCCCCGGCGGCGGGCGTTCCTCACCGGGGGACGGGTCCGAACCGCTTCCGGTAGTCGGAGGGGCCGAGGCCGGTCTCCCGGCGCAGCCGCGCCCGCAGGTTGGCCGCGGTGCCCAGTCCGCTGCGGGCGGCGACCACGTCGAGCCTGGTCTCCCCACGCTCGATCAGCCGGCAGGCCAGCGCCACCCGTTCGCCGGTGAGCCAGGCCAGCGGGGTGGTGCCGAGGCGCTCGCGGAAGCGGCGGTGCAGGGTGGCGGGGGAGACGGCCGCGCGGGCGGCGAGGTCGGCCACGGTGAGCGGTTCGCCCAGCCGTTCCTGTGCCCAGGCCAGCAGCGGGCCGAGCGAGCCGTCGGGCACCTCGGGCAGCGGGCGTTCCACGAACTGCCGCTGTCCGCCGTCCCGGTGGGCGGCGAAGACCAGGCGCCGGGAGACCGCGTTGGCGATCTCGGCGCCGTGGTCCCGCTGCCACAGGTACAGCCCCAGGTCGAGCGCGGCCGCGCTGCCGGAGGCGGAGAGCACGTCACCGTCGTCGACGAAGAGCACGTCCGGCTCCAGCAGCACCTTCGGGTGCAGCCGCCGGAAGGTGTCGGCCCAGCGCCAGTGGGTGGCGGCCCGCCGCCCGTCGAGCAGCCCGGCCTCGGCGAGCGCGAAGGTGCCGGTGCAGAAGCTCACGATCCGCGTGCCCCGCGCGTGCGCGCGCCGGATCGCCTCCCGTACGGGGGCCTCGCGCGGGACCACGTTGTCCGGGCGGCCGGGCACGATCAGGGTGTCCGCGCCGTCCACCGTGTCCAGCCCGGCCACGTCGGTCAGGGTGAGGAAGCCGTGGTTCATCCGCACCTCGCGGGTCGGCGCGCACACCGTGACCTCGTACAGCGGGTCGGCGAGGCCCAGTTCGGGGCGGGGCAGGCCGAACAGCTCGGTGGCGACGCCGACCTCGAACGGGTTGGTGCCGGCGTCCACCAGGACGGCGACCCGGTGGGTGCGCCGCGCCTGCGAGGATTCTTGCGCCATGTGCGATTCCTAGCACTCGTGCGGGGCGCCCGCACACCCCACGATGAACACATGGCAACCGAACAGCCCCGCTCCCTCCCCGACGTCCTCGCCTCCTTCAGCGACCGCTGGAGCCCCCGCATCGTCGCGTCGGTCAACGACTACGACGTGCGCGTGGCCAAGGTCGAGGGCGAGCACCTCTGGCACGCGCACGACGACACCGACGAGTTCTTCCTCGTCCTGACCGGCGAGCTCCACATCGCGCTGCGCGAGCCGGCCGGTGAGCGCACGGTCGTCCTGCCTCGGGGCTCGGTCTTCACCGTCCCGCGCGGCACCGAGCACAAGCCGTACGCCCCGGTCCCCACCGAGATCCTGCTCCTCGAACCCACCGGCACCCTGACGGTGGGCGACCGGCACGAAGAGGTCCCGGACCACGTGGACGCCACCACCGGGCACACCCTGGACTGATGCCCGCCCCTCCTGGTGGCACCCTTGAAGCATGAACGACTCCGCTTCTCGACGTGTCCGTGTCCGTGCCCCCGAGCTGATCGGCAAAGGCGGCTGGCTGAACACGGGTGGTAAGAACCTGACGCTCGCGGACCTGCGAGGTAAGTGTGTTGTCGTAGATTTCTGGACGTTCTGCTGCATCAACTGCCTGCACGTCCTGGACGAGCTGCGGGAGCTGGAGGAGCGGCACCGGGACACCGTGGTCGTGGTCGGCGTGCACTCCCCGAAGTTCGTGCACGAGGCCGAGCACCAGGCGGTCGTGGACGCGGTCGAGCGGTACGGCGTGGAGCACCCCGTACTGGACGACCCTGAGCTGGCCACCTGGAAGCAGTACGCGGTACGCGCCTGGCCGACCCTGGTGGTGATCGACCCGGAGGGGTACGTGGTCGCCCAGCACGCCGGTGAGGGGCATGTGCACGCCATCGAGCGGCTGGTGGCGGAGCTGGAGGCCGAGCACGAGGCCAAGGGCACCCTGCGCCGGGGCGACGGCCCCTACGTGGCGCCGGAGCCGGAACCGACCGTGCTGCGCTTCCCCGGCAAGGCGCTGCTGCTGCCCTCGGGGAACTTCCTGGTCAGCGACACCACCCGGCACCAGCTGGTCGAGCTGGCCGAGGACGGCGAGAGCGTGGTGCGCCGGATCGGCACCGGTGCGCGCGGCTTCACGGACGGCTCCGCCGGGCAGGCGTCCTTCAACGAGCCGCAGGGTCTCGCCCTGCTGGACGACGGCTCCGTGGTCGTGGCCGACACTGTGAACCACGCCCTGCGCCGCCTGGACCTCGCCTCCGGCGCGGTCACCACCCTGGCCGGCACCGGCGGCCAGTGGATGCAGGGCGCCCCCACCTCGGGACCGGCCCGCGAGGTCGCCCTGTCCTCACCGTGGGACGTGGCCCTCTTCGGCGGCCGGGTGTGGATCGCCATGGCGGGCGTGCACCAGCTGTGGACGTACGACCCGGCGGCGGAGACCGTCCGGGTCGCGGCCGGAACCACCAACGAGGGTCTGGTGGACGGCCCCGGCGCCGAGGCGTGGTTCGCGCAGCCCTCCGGGCTCGCGGCGGCCGGCGACCGGCTGTGGCTCGCGGACTCCGAGACCTCCGCGCTGCGCTGGGTCGACCTGGACGGCGCCGTGCACACCGCCGTCGGCACCGGCCTGTTCGACTTCGGCCACCGGGACGGCGAGGCCGGGCAGGCCCTGCTCCAGCATCCGCTGGGCGTCACCGCGCTGCCGGACGGCTCGGTCGCCGTCGCCGACACCTACAACCACGCCCTGCGCCGCTTCGACCCCGCCACCGGCGAGGTCACCACACTCGCCACCGACCTGCGCGAGCCCAGCGACGCGGTGCTCGTCGGCGACGACATCGTGGTGGTCGAGTCCGCCCGCCACCGGCTGACCCGGCTGCGCCTGCCCGAGGAGGCGGTGCGCGTGGAGGCGGTCGCCCACCGCACGCAGCGCGCGGCCACCGAGGTGGCCCCCGGCCGGCTGCGGCTGGACGTGATCTTCCAGGCGCCCGCGGGCCAGAAGCTGGACACCCGCTACGGCCCCTCGACCCGGCTGCTGGTCTCCGCGACCCCGCCCGAGCTGCTGCTCAAGGGCGAGGGCGCGGACAGCGACCTGAGCCGGGAGCTGGAGCTGGACCCGGCCGTCACCGAGGGCGTGCTGCACGTCTCCGCGATGGCCGCCTCCTGCGACGACGACCCGGCGAACGAGTACCCGGCCTGCCATGTGCACCAGCAGGACTGGGGCGTCCCGGTGCGCCTCGTCGCGGGCGCGGGGGACCGGCTGCCGCTGGTCCTGGCCGGCCTCGACGCGGGTGACGGGCGCTGAGTCAGGCGCCGTAGCCGTCCGAGTAGCCGTCGCGCGGCGCGTGCCGCTCCTCCTCCACCACCCGGGTGGGCGGGACGACCACGCGGCGGCGCCGGGCGATGCCGCTGAAGGTCGCCAGGCCGATGAGACCGGCGGCCATGAAGATGATGCCGACCAGGTCGAGGTTGACGCCGCTCATGTGCCAGTCGGTGGCAAATGTGAGGATCGCTCCCACGGCTATCAGGATGATGCATCCGCCGAGGCCCATGAGATCTCGCCTCCCCTTCCGGTTCCGGAATCTCCGGTCCCGTTCGGCGGGTACCCCCCATCCGGCCGGTTAGCCACCCGGCCGGGTTGTCAACTACGCCTCCAGAAAGGCCGTCAGGGCCTCGGCGAGGAGGAACGGGTCGTCCGCGCCGCAGAGTTCGCGCGCGCTGTGCATGGAGAGGATCGCGACGCCGATGTCCACGGTGCTGATGCCGTGGCGGGCGGCGGTGATGGGGCCGATGGTGGTGCCGCAGGGCATCGAGTTGTTCGAGACGAACGTCTGGAACGGCACCCCGGCCCGCTCGCACGCGGCGGCGAACACCGCGCGGCCCGAACCGTCCGTGGCATAGCGGTTGTTGACGTTCACCTTGAGGATCGGGCCGCCGTTGATCCGCGGGTGGTGCGTGGGGTCGTGCCGCTCCGCGTAGTTGGGGTGCACGGCGTGCCCGGTGTCGGAGGAGAGACAGACGGTGCCGGCGAAGGCACGGGCCCGGTCCTCGTAGGAGCCGCCGCGGGCGAACACCGAGCGCTCCAGCACGCTGCCGAGCAGCGGGCCGTCGGCGCCGGTGTCCGACTGCGAGCCGTTCTCCTCGTGGTCGAAGGCGGCCAGTACGGGGATGTGGGTGAGCGTTTCCCCCGAAGTGGCGGCGGCGATCAGCGCGGCCGTGCCGGCGTGCACGGAGAGCAGGTTGTCCATCCGGGGCCCGGCGACCAGCTCGCGGTCGCGGCCGAGGTAGGCGGGCGCCTCGACCGGATAGGTCATCAGGTCCCAGCCCGCGACCGAACCGGGCTCCAGCCCGGCCTCCTCCTCCAGGAAGGCGATCAGGTCGCCCTCGCGGACGTCGTTCCCGAGACCCCAGACGGGCTGGAGGTGGCGCTGCTTGTCGAGCTTGAGGCCGTCCACGGAGACCGAGCGGTCCAGGTGGATGGCGAGCTGCGGCACCCGCAGCAGCGGGCGGTCGACGTCGACCAGGACCGGGCTGCCGTCGCGCAGGATGAGCCGGCCGGCGAGACCGAGGTCGCGGTCGAGCCAGGAGTTCATCAGCGGGCCGCCGTAGATCTCCACGGCGACCTGGCGCCAGCCGTGCGCGCCGCTGTCCGGCTCGGGCTTGACCCGCAGGTTCGGGGAGTCGGTGTGCGCGCCGACGATCCGGAACGGGGTGTGCGCGGTGGCGCCCTCGGGGACGTACCAGGCGATGACCGCGCCGCCGCGCAGCACGTACCGCCCCCCGCTGCCGGTCCCCGCGGGGGTGTCCCACGCCTCGGTCTCGGTGACCTGGGTGAAACCTGCCTCTTCCAGCCGCGCGGCGACGTTCGCCACGGCGTGGTACGGCGTCGGGCTCGCCGCGAGGAAGGCCATCAGGTCGTCGGTGTGGCCGCGGTCGAAACGGCACGGTGCGCTCATGGCGTTTACCTTAACGACGAGCGCGGGCCCGCTCTCCGGAAGGAGGAAGCGGGCCCGCGCGGGGTCTGCGGAGGGAGGGCGGGGACTAGAACGCGGCCTCGTCCAGCTCCATCAGGTCCAGGTCGACATCGGAGGCGACCTTGCGGGCCAGGGTGACGCCGGGCAGGACGTTGGCCGCGAAGAACTTCGCCGCCGCGATCTTGCCGGTGTAGAAGGCCACATCCTTGGAAGAGGCCGTCTGGAGCTTCTCGGCGGCGACCGCCGCACCGCGCAGCAGCAGGTAGCCGACGATCACGTCACCGGAGGCCAGCAGCAGGCGGGTGGTGTTGAGACCGACCTTGTAGATGTTCTTGACGTCCTGCTCGGTGGCCGCGAGGTCGGTCAGCATCAGGCCGACGATCGCCTCCAGCTCGACGGCCGCCTTGGCCAGGTGCTCGCGGGCGCCCGCCAGCTCCTCGCCGCCGGTGGCCAGCGCCAGGAACTTCTTGATGTCCTCGGCCAGACCGTTCAGCGCGGCGCCCTGGTTGCGGACGATCTTCCGGAAGAAGAAGTCCTGGCCCTGGATCGCCGTGGTGCCCTCGTAGAGGGTGTCGATCTTGGCGTCGCGGATGTACTGCTCGATCGGGTACTCCTGGAGGAACCCGGAGCCGCCGAAGGTCTGGAGCGACTGCGCGAGCTGCTCGTAGCCCTTCTCGGAGCCGTAGCCCTTCACGATCGGCAGGAGCAGGTCGTTCAGCGCGTGCTCGGCGGAGGCGTCCTCACCGTTCGCCTCCTTGACCGCGATGGTGTCCTGGACGGACGCCGTGTGCAGCACGAGGGCGCGCATGCCCTCCGCGTACGCCTTCTGCGTCATCAGCGAGCGGCGCACGTCGGGGTGGTGGGTGATGGTGACCTTGGGCGCCTTCTTGTCCATGAAGTTGGCCAGGTCCGGGCCCTGGACGCGCTCCTTGGCATACTCCAGCGCGTTGAGGTAGCCGGTCGACAGGGTCGAGATGGCCTTCGTGCCGACCATCATGCGGGCGAACTCGATGATGCGGAACATTTGGCGGATGCCGTCGTGCTTGTCGCCGATCAGCCAGCCCACGGCGGGGTGGCGGTCGCCGAACGTCATCTCGCAGGTGTTGGACGCCTTGAGGCCCATCTTGTGCTCGACGTTGGTGGCGTAGACGCCGTTGCGCTCGCCCAGCTCGCCGGTCTCGCCGTCGAAGTGGTACTTCGGCACCAGGAAGAGGGAGAGGCCCTTGGTGCCGGGGCCGGCACCCTCGGGGCGGGCGAGGACGTAGTGGAGGATGTTCTCCTCCATGTCGTGCTCACCGGAGGTGATGAAGCGCTTCACGCCCTCGATGTGCCAGGAGCCGTCCTCCTGCTGCACGGCCTTGGTGCGGCCGGCGCCCACGTCCGAACCGGCGTCCGGCTCGGTGAGGACCATGGTGGAGCCCCAGGTCCTCTCGACCGCGATCTTCGCCCACTGCTTCTGCTCCTCGGTGCCCTCCTCGAAGAGGATGCGCGCGAACGCGGGGCCGGAGGAGTACATCCAGACGGCCGGGTTGGCGCCGAGCACCAGCTCCGCGTACGCCCAGATCAGGGACGGCGGGGTGTTGGTGCCGCCGATCTCCTCGGGCAGGCCGAGCCGCCAGTACTCCGAGTCCATGAAGGCCTTGTAGCTCTTCTTGAAGGAGGCCGGGACCGGCGCGGTGTTGGTCTCGGGGTCGAAGACCGGGGGGTTGCGGTCGGCGTCCACGAAGGACTCCGCCAGCTCGTTCTCCGACAGACGGGTCAGCTCGGCGAGGACGGACTTGGCGGTGTCGGTGTCCATCTCCTCGAACGGGCCGGTGCCGTACAGCTTCTCGCGGCCGAGGACTTCGAAGAGGTTGAACTCGATGTCGCGCAGGTTGGACTTGTAGTGCCCCATGGTGACTCCATCACGGACTCGGCGAGGCACTGACTCCTCGCGGCTGATCACGTACCAACAAGTGACTACGATGATGCTACCCGTCGGTAATAAGACGCAACCCCGGCGGGTGTGACAAGCCTCTACCGCTCTCCTGACCCGGCCGTCCGGGCTCGGTACTCTTGCGCGCATGTACGGCTACGACCAGAACGTGGGCGCCCAGCAGAGTTACGTGCCGCCGCAGCAGCAGCCGGGTGGTGTCGGCGGGTACGGCCAGCAGCCGCCGCTCTACCCGGAGCCGTCCGCACCCTCGCTGGCGGACGCGGTGCGCGCCTTCACCACCGGGCAGATGGCCGCCGAGGACTTCCAGCAGGTCTTCGCCACGTCCAAGGTGTACTGCCCGCGCGGTGACACCCCCGGCTTCCTCGCCCTGCACAACACCCAGCAGCCGGTGATCCCGATGTTCACCTCGCTGAAGGAGCTGCGCCGGTACGCGGGCAAGGAGTCCAAGTACTTCGTGATCACCGGCGCCGAGGTGATCGACCTGCTCCCCACCGGCTACGGCTTCGTGGTGGACATGGAGGGCGAGCACCGGATGGTGTTCGACGCCAAGGCGGTGGAGCAGATGGTGGAGTTCGCCATGCGCCGGATGTACGGATAGCCCCTGTCCGTCGGTGGAGAGGCCCGGAGGGAATTACCTCCGGGCCTCCTGTGTTGTGGCTGGCGAAAAGTTCAACGCTCAACTAAACTGGGTCCACAAGGAGGTACCGACCATGCCTGCAGTGACCGTCGAGAACCCGTTGACGCTGCCCCGTGTGACCGCGTCCGTCGACGCCGTGTCGCGTCCGGTGCTGACCGTGACGACCGCGCCGAGCGGCTTCGAGGGCGAAGGGTTCCCGGTGCGCCGCGCCTTCGCCGGGATCAACTACCGCCACCTCGACCCGTTCATCATGATGGACCAGATGGGTGAGGTGGAGTACGCGCCGGGCGAGCCCAAGGGCACTCCCTGGCACCCGCACCGCGGCTTCGAGACCGTCACCTACATCATCGACGGGATCTTCGACCACCAGGACTCCAACGGCGGTGGCGGCACCATCACCAACGGCGACACCCAGTGGATGACCGCCGGCTCGGGCCTGCTGCACATCGAGGCCCCGCCGGAGCACCTGGTCATGTCGGGCGGTCTCTTCCACGGGCTCCAGCTCTGGGTGAACCTCCCCGCCAAGGACAAGATGATGGCGCCGCGCTACCAGGACATCCGGGGCGGCAGCGTCCAGCTGCTCACCACCCCCGACGGCGGCGCGCTGCTGCGTGTCATCGCCGGTGAGCTGGACGGGCACGCGGGTCCCGGCATCACCCACACGCCGATCACCATGATCCACGCGACCGTGGCGCCGGGCGCCGAGATCACCCTGCCGTGGCGCGAGGACTTCAACGGCCTCGCCTACGTGCTCGCCGGGCGCGGCTCGGTGGGCGCGGAGCGCCGCCCGGTGCGCACCGGGCAG
>NZ_MUNH01000024.1:0-241 GCF_002154615.1 Streptomyces recifensis | reverse complement strand
GGGCGGACAGCCCATCCGGGAGCCCATGGCTCACTACGGTCCGTTCGTCATGAACACCAAGGACCAGCTCATGCAGGCCTTCGAGGACTTCCAGAAGGGCCGCCTGGGCACGGTGCCGGCGGTGCACGGCATGACGGAGAGCGGCCCGCAGGGCTGATACCGGTCCCGGCCCGAGGCCGTGTCTGCCGCCCACCACTCGACTTCCCGAGTCGGGTGGTGGGCGGCACAGTCCGGGGGCTGG
>NZ_MUNH01000255.1:0-14040 GCF_002154615.1 Streptomyces recifensis | reverse complement strand
GGGCGGGTGAGACGGGGGCGTTGGGGTACGGGGCGGTCACGGGCGGCTCCTGGGACGTGCAGCGGCGTACTGCTTGCTGCATGACATACGCGCCCCGCGCACCGGGGCGTTCAGGGCGGCCGTCCGTCGCACCGGTGCGCCGCCGTCAGGCTGGCGATCGTACGAGGCACCTGTGGTGACCCTGTGCGCATCGGGCGGTGGTACGGCACCGGATGTGTGCAGTCCCGGAGGTTTGGTGAGGGATGTTCCGCTTCCCGGCCGGAGTCAGGAAGCCCGGCCGGCCGTCTCGGCCGCGTCCTCCTGGTTGCGGTTGGCGTCCAGGTTGGCCTTCATCCGCTCCACCCGGCCGGCCACCTGGACCGAGGCCCGCTCGCGCTCCTTGCGCAGCACCACCCAGCTGATGGGCGCCGAGAGGATCATGGCGAGCAGCACGATCCAGAAGAGGTTGGAGGCGCCGAACCCGCGCGGGAAGATCCCGGAGTAGACGGCTCCCCAGGCGACCACGAGGCAACCGGCGAAGACGCCGAGGCGCATCAGCGTGTAGCGGAGCATCTCAATCCACTCTTCCGTGTCGTTTCGGCCCCAAAGGCGTGCACCGTCCAGTGAAGCACGCCCCGTACCCGATCTTGGCAGGGGGTGGGCGGGCTCAGCGCAGGGTCAGCAGCATGGTGACGTCGTCGCGGTACTCGCCGGGCGCGACCCGGATGGCGTCCGGTACCCGGCCCACCTCGCGGTAGCCGCAGGAGGCGTAGAAGCGCTCCAGGCCCAGACCGCCCCGGCAGCCCAGCCGTATCGCCTCGATGCCGTCGATCCCGCGCGCGGCGTCGGCGGCGGCCGCCAGCAGGTCGCGGCCGTACCCGAGACCCTGGTGCTTGGGGTGGACCATCACCGTGTACAGCCAGAGCCAGTGGCCCATCAGCCGGTGGGTGTTGAAGGTGAGGAACGCGGTCGCGGCGACGCGCCCCTCCTCGTCGTGCCCGACCAGCAGCCTGCTGTGCCCCTGGGCGAGCCGGGCCAGCGACCGGACCAGCTCGGGACGTATGCCCTCGACGGTGGCGGGCGCCACGAAGCCGACGGCGCCGCCCGCGTTGGTGACGTCGGCCCACAGGCCGAGCAGGCCGTCGCGCAGCTCGGGGGTGACGGCGGGGTCCAGGGTGAAGGTAAGAGACACGGGGCCAAGGTAGTCCTTACCTCGGCCCCGTCTCAACCAGCGTCCGTGACGTCAGACGCGCATCGCCTGCGGGGTCTCCCGGCGCAGCGGGTCCGGGCCCTCGTACTCGCGGATGATCTCGTACCGGGTGTTGCGCTCCACCGGGCGGAAGCCCGCGTCGCGGATCAGGTCGAGCAGGTCCTCACGGGTCAGCTTGTTCGGCGTGCCGTAGTTGTCCGCGTCGTGCGTGATCTTGTACTCGACGACCGAGCCGTCCATGTCGTCCGCGCCGTGCTGGAGGGCGAGCTGGGCGGTCTGCACGCCGTGCATCACCCAGAACACCTTCACGTGCGGCACGTTGTCGAACAGCAGCCGGGAGACGGCGAACGTCTTCAGCGCCTCCGCGCCGGTCGCCATCTGGGTGCGCGCCTGGAGGCGGTTGCGGACCTTGCCGTCCTTCATGTCCACGAAGTCGTGCTGGTAGCGCAGCGGGATGAAGACCTGGAAACCACCGGTCTCGTCCTGGAGTTCGCGCAGCCGCAGCACGTGGTCCACCCGGTGCCGGGGCTCCTCGATGTGCCCGTACAGCATGGTGCACGGGGTCTTCAGACCCTTCTCGTGCGCCAGGCGGTGGATACGGGACCAGTCCTCCCAGTGCGTGCGGTGGTCCACGATGTGCCGGCGGACCTCCCAGTCGAAGATCTCGGCGCCGCCGCCGGTCAGCGACTCCAGCCCGGCGTCGATGAGTTCGTCCAGGATCTCGCTCGCGCTCAGCCCGGAGATCGTCTCGAAGTGGTGGATCTCGGTGGCCGTGAACGCCTTCAGCGAGACGTGCGGCAGCGCGGCCTTCAGTTCCCTCAGCGAGCGCGGGTAGTAGCGCCACGGCAGGTTCGGGTGCAGGCCGTTGACGATGTGCAGCTCGGTCAGGTTCTCCGACTCCATCGCCTTGGCCAGCTTCACGGCCTCCTCGATGCGCATCGTGTACGCGTCCTTCTCGCCCGGCTTGCGCTGGAACGAGCAGTAGGCGCAGGACGCCGTGCACACGTTGGTCATGTTGAGGTGACGGTTGACGTTGAAGTGGACCACGTCGCCGTTCTTGCGCGTGCGCACCTCGTGGGCGAGGCCGCCGAGCCACGCCAGGTCGTCCGACTCGTAGAGCGCGATGCCGTCCTCACGGGTCAGCCGCTCACCGGAGCGGACCTTGTCCTCCAGCTCGCGCTTGAGTCCGACGTCCATACCAACACCTTTCCACGACAACCTGACCAACGGTACTCCCCCGCACCCGCGTTCCCCCGCGGCTACACCTCTTCGGGCAGCTCCCCGACCCGGTTCTCCCACTTGGTGGAGAGCACGATCGTGGTGCGGGTGCGGGAGACGCCCTTGGTGCCGCTCAGCCGGCGGATCGTCTTCTCCAGACCGTCCACGTCGGAGGAGCGGACCTTGAGCATGAAGGAGTCGTCACCGGCGATGAACCAGCAGTCCTCGATCTCGGTGAGGTCCTTCAGCCTGCGGGCCACGTCCTCGTGGTCGGCGGCGTCGGACAGCGAGATGCCGATCAGCGCGGTGACCCCCAGGCCCAGCGAGGCCGCGTCCACCGTGGCGCGGTAACCGGTGATGACCCCGGCCGCCTCCAGCCGGTTGATGCGGTCGGTGACGCTGGGTCCCGACAGGCCGACGAGGCGCCCCAGCTCCGCGTACGAGGCCCGGCCGTTCTCCCTCAGGGCCTGGATGAGCTGCCTGTCCACCGCGTCCATGCGATCGAAGCCTTCCGGTGTGAAATTCGCCGTAGAGATATGAGGTACCGCTACTTGCCCTGCACGCCTACTTGTCCTGCCCGCCGCCCAGCTCGCCCTTCCAGCGCCGGTACAGGCCGTGCCGCACGCCCGCCGCGTCCAGCACCCGGCCGGCGACGAAGTCCACCAGGTCCTGGATGTGGGTGGCGCCCGCGTAGAAGGCCGGAGAGGCGGGGACCACGCTCGCCCCGGCGTCGTCCAGCGCGACGAGCTGGCGCAGGGTCTGCCCGTTCAGCGGGGTCTCGCGCACGGCCACCACCAGCGGCCTGCGCTCCTTCAGCGTCACGCTCGCCGCCCGCTGCAGCAGGTCCTTGGACAGGCCGAGGGCCACCCCCGCGACGCACGCGGTCGACGCCGGCACGATCAGCATGCCCTTGACCGGGTAGGACCCCGAGGACGGTCCCGCCGCGAGGTCGCCCGCGTTCCAGTACCGCACCCGGCCGAGGTCCGGCTCGAAGGTGTCCGGCTTGCCGTCGGCGCCCCGCGCCAGCCAGTCCCCGAGGTCCTCGCGCCAGTGGGCGTCCCGGAACGAGATCCCCGTCTCGTCCAGCAGCGTCAGCCGCGAGGCCCGGCTGACCACCAGGTCGACGTCCTCCCCGGCCTCCAGCAGCGCCCGCAGCACCGCCGCCGCGTACGGCGTCCCGGAAGCTCCCGAAACCCCCACGATCCAAGGCACGCGCTGCGTTTGTCCTGCGTTCACACCTTGAGAGTACCGGCGTGACGCACTGTGCTCAGGCCGGGTGGGCCTTGGTCAGACCGTCAGCCCCCGTACGAGCAGATCGAGCAGCGCGCAGACGAACAGCGCGATCCCGATGAACCCGTTGACTTGGAAGAACGCCCGGTTCAGGCGGGACAGGTCGTGGGGGCGGACGATGCGGTGTTCGTAGACGAAGGCCGAACCCACGATGACCAGGCCGAGCCAGAAGAACGGGCCCGCGTGGGTGAGGACGGCGTACCAGACGAACAGGGCCATCGTGATCGCGTGGCAGACCCGCGCGCCCCGGATGGCGGCCGGGACGCCGAAGCGGGCCGGGACCGACTTCACGCCGACCTCGCGGTCGGTCTCCACGTCCTGGCAGGCGTAGATCAGGTCGAAGCCGCCGATCCAGATGCCGACCGCGAAGCCGAGGATCACCGCGTCCCAGGACCAGGTGCCGGTGATCGCCAGCCAGCCGCCGACCGGGCCGATCGCCTGCGCGAGACCGAGGATCGCCTGGGGGAAGTTGGTGAACCGCTTGCCGTACGGATAGACCACCATCGGGATCACCGCGATCGGCGCGAGCGCCAGGCACAGCGGGTTGAGCAGGGCGGCCGAGCCGAGGAAGACCACCAGCGCGACCAGCGCCCCCGTCCACGCGTGCCGGACCGACATCGCGCCGGTGACCAGCTCGCGGTGGGCGGTGCGCGGGTTTCGGGCGTCGATCTCGCGGTCGATGATCCGGTTGACCGCCATGGCGAAGGTGCGCAGGCCGACCATGCAGACGGTGACCAGCAGCAGCCGCGCCCAGTGGATGTTCCTGTCCCACTGGTACATGGCGGTGAGCGAGGCGATGTACGCGAAGGGCAGCGCGAAGACCGAGTGCTCGATCATCACCAGGCGCAGGAAGGCCTTGGTGCGCCCCGGCTGCGGGACGGCGGCAGCGGTACTCACAGCCCGTACTCCTTCCAGCGCCGGTCGACCAGCGCCGCCGTGGCGGGGTCGGACAGGACCATCTCCGGCCAGCCCCCGTCCCTGGTGTAGCCCTCCTCGGGCAGCTTCTTCGTCGCGTCGATGCCCGCCTTGCCGCCCCAGAACTGCTGGTAGGAGGCGTGGTCGAGATGGTCGACGGGGCCCTCGGCGACCACCAGGTCGCGGGCGTAGTCGGTGTTGCCCAGCGCCCGCCAGGCGACCTCGTGCAGGTCGTGCACGTCGCAGTCGGAGTCGACGACCACGATCAGCTTGGTCAGCGACATCATGTGCGCCCCCCAGATCGCGGACATCACCTTCTGCGCGTGCTTCGGGTACTTCTTGTCGATCGAGACGATCGCGCAGTTGTGGAAGCCGCCCGCCTCGGGGAGGTGGTAGTCCACGATGTCCGGGATGATGATCTTCAGCAGCGGCAGGAAGAACCGCTCGGTGGCGCGGCCGAGCGGCCCGTCCTCGGTGGGCGGACGGCCGACCACGATGGACTGCAGCAGCGGGCGCTTCCGCATCGTCACGCAGTCGATCTTCAGTGCGGGGAACGGTTCCTGCGGGGTGTAGAACCCGGTGTGGTCGCCGAAGGGCCCCTCGGGCAGCATCTCGCCCGGCTCCAGCCATCCCTCGATGACGACCTCGGCATTGGCCGGCACCTGGAGCGGAACGGTCTTGCAGTCGACCATCTCGATCCGCTTGCCCGCGATGAACCCGGCGAACAGGTACTCGTCGATGTCGCCGGGCAGCGGCGCCGTGGAGGCGTAGGTGACGGCGGGCGGGCAGCCGAAGGCGATGGCGACCGGCAGCCGCTCGCCCCGGCGCGCGGCGACCGCGTAGTGGTTCCGGCTGTCCTTGTGGATCTGCCAGTGCATGCCGATGGTGCGCTTGTCGTGCCGCTGGAGCCGGTACAGACCGAGGTTGCGGACGCCGGTGTCGGGGTCCTTGGTGTGGGTGAGCCCGAGGTTGAAGAAGGACCCGCCGTCCTGGGGCCAGGTGAACAGGGCCGGGAGCATGTCCAGGTCCACGTCGTCACCGGTGAGGACGACCTCCTGGACGGGCGCGTGGTCGCCCTTGACCTTCTTCGGCGGTACGTGCGCCATCGCGCCGAGCTTGCCGAACGCCTCGCGGACACCGACGAAGCCGTGCGGCAGCTCGGGCCGCAGCAGCCCGCCGATCTTGTCGGAGATCTCCGCGTACGACTTGAGCCCGAGCGCCTTGAGCAGGCGGCGGTCGGTGCCGAAGACGTTCATCGCCAGGGGCATCGCGGAGCCCTTGACGTTCTCGAAGAGCAGCGCCGGTCCGCCGGCCTTCTGCACGCGGTCGACGATCTCACCGACCTCCAGGTATGGGTCGACCTCGGCCTTGATGCGCTTGAGGTCTCCCTCGCGCTCCAGCGCCCGCAGCAGGGAGCGAAGATCGTCGTAAGCCATGTGTCCCAGTATCGGCCACCGGCTACGCTGGCCCGGTCACCGGGGCCGTCCACACCGTGGGGAGATCGCGCGACCATGCTCAGGTATCTGCCGTTCCTGCTGGTCCTGGCCCTGTGGATCTACGCGTTCGTGGACTGTCTGAACACCCCCGAGGACGAGGTCCGCCACCTGCCGAAGGTGGCCTGGGTGTTCATCGTCCTGCTCTTCGGCGAGGTCCTGGTCGGACCGCTGGCCTGGCTGATCACGGGCAAGGTCCGCCGCCCGGCCGGTCCGGCCCCGACCTGGGTGGCCCCCGACGACAACCCGGACTTCCTGCGCTCCCTGAAGAAGGACGAGCCGGGTACGGAGTGACCCGGCGGGCGGCAGCGTTCAGCCGTCCCTGAGGGCCAGCTCCAGCGGTCCGGGGAAGCGCGCCTCCAACTCGGCTCCCCGTGGGGGGAGGCGCAGGCGGGTTTGGCTGCCGTGCCGCGCCGGGGACAGTGCCCCCATGGATCTGGAGCTGGCGCGGGACTGGCTGCGTACCGCCGTCGAAGAGGCGCGGGCGGGACAGGCGGAGGGCGGCATCCCGATCGGGGCCGCGCTCTACGGCTCCCGGGGTGAGGTGCTCGGGCGGGGGCGCAACCGCCGGGTGCAGGACGGGGACCCGGCGACGCACGCGGAGACGGCGGCCTTCCGGGACGCGGGGCGGCGCCCGTCGTACCGGGGGACGACGATGGTGACCACGCTGTCGCCGTGCTGGTACTGCTCCGGGCTGGTGCGGCAGTTCGGGATCTCGCGGGTGGTGGTCGGGGAGGCGGGGACCTTCAGCGGCGGGCACGAGTGGCTGGCCGCGCACGGGGTGGAGGTCGTACTGCTGGACGATCCCGAATGCGGCGCGCTGATGCGGGAGTTCGTCGCGGGGAATCCCGGACTGTGGCACGAGGACATCGGGTTCGCCGGGGGCTGACGGCGCGCACGGTCACGCGTTCGGCCCGCCATCCGTTCCGCTGAAAAGCCCCGCGCGGGCATGTCTCCACCGCGTGCGACGGCATTCCCTTGACGGGGGCCCCACCACACCGGGGTCCCCTTCTGCGATCGGAGACGCGTGCGAATCACTGACATCCAGCGCTGCGAGGTCCGGCCGGGACGGCTCGTCGAGTGGACGCTGAGTCCGGCGACCGTCGCCACGGCGCACGGCCTGCCGGAGGACTCCCGCCCGCCCGCCTACATCCAGGAGTCGCACATCCGCACGGCCCGGCACGTCCGGGAGGACGGCCTCTTCGTGCCGACCTGGCTCGGCACCTCCTTCGACCTGGCCGGACCGGTCGACCTCGATGTGCTCGAGGAGTCCCTGCGGGCCTGGACGGTCCGGCACGAGACACTGCGCAGCGGCTTCCGCTGGGCCGGTGCGGACGGGCAGGAGCTGCGCCGCTTCACCCTGGACGCCGGGGACGTCACCCTGCACCGGGAGGCCGGGGGCGAGTTCACGGACGCGGCCGCGCTGACCGCGCATCTCCAGTCCCGCTTCGACACGGTCGCGGACGCGCTGCGCTGGCCCAACCTGATCTACGCGGCCGTGGTCCGGGACGACTCGGCCACCGTCTTCCTCGCCTTCGACCACAGCAATGTGGACGCCTACTCGCTGCACGGCATCCCGGCCGAGATCGAGGAGCTGTACACGGCGGGCCTCCAGGGGCGCGGGCCGGTGGTGCGCACCCCGGCCGCCAGTTACGTGGACTTCTGCGAGATCGAGCGGGCGGACGCGGACCGGCTGGACGGCGAGCACGAGACGGTGGCCCGCTGGCGGGAGTTCATCCGCCGCTGCGACGGCACGCTGCCCTCGTTCCCGGTGGAGCTGGGCGTGGAGCCGGGCGGGTCTCTGCCCCCGCAGCGGATGATCTGCGAGCCGCTGGTGGACGCGGAGGCCGCGGCCGCGTTCGAGGCGTACTGCCGGCCGTACGGGGGCAGCCTGGTCGGGCTGCTGGCGGCGACCGCGCTGATCGTGCAGGAGCTGGGCGAGCAGTCGGTGTACCGGACGGTGGTGCCGTTCCACACCCGGGTGAAGTCGCAGTGGAGCGACTCGGTCGGCTGGTTCGTCGGCGGCGCCCCCATCGAGGTGCCGCTGGACCACGCGCCCGACCTGGCCGCCACCCTGCGGGCGGTGCGGGCGCAGCTCCAGGCCAACCGCACCCTGGCCCGGATGCCGCTGGCCCGGGTGCTGAGCCTGCTCGGGGCGGACTTCCGGCCCACTTCCCCGGACCTGTACTCGATCGTCTCCTTCGTCGACACCCGCGGCATCCCCGGCGCCGCCCGCTGGACGGAGCAGAACGCCCACGCCCTGCTGCGGGTCTCCTACGGCGACCAGGTGTGCGTCTGGGTCAACCGCGTCCACGACGGCCTCTGGCTGGCCAGCCGCCACCCCGACACGGACGTGGCCGCCAAGAACATGGGCCTGTACGTGGAGCGCTTGCGGGACCTGATGTCGGCGCTGCCCGCCTGAGCGGGGCGGGGCCGGCTAGTCCAGCTGCTCGATCAGGCGTTCGAAACGGTTGCGCCACTCCGTCTCCGTGGCGCCCTCGCCCTGGTACTCGTGGGTGAAGCGCAGGGTGCTGCCCCGCTCACCGTCCCGTTCGAGGTGGAAGCGGAGACGGCCGCCGCCCTCGACGGTGTACTCCGCGACCCGGTCCACGTCCCAGGCGGTGATCCGCCCGGCGCCCAGGTCGCGCAGCGCGACCATGCCGTCCAGGCGGGGTTCGAGCACGTCGACCGGGGTGCACCAGGCGGAGAGGCCCTCGGCTTCGGCCACCGCGGGCCAGACCTCCTCCATGGACCTCGGCAGCCGCACCAGGAAGTGCCGGATGTGCGTGTTGCCGTGCGTCTGGCTCATGCCCTGTTCGATGGAACCGTGCATGCCCCCAGTGTCTACGACCCCGCGCTCAGACGCCCGCGTACGAGTGCTTGCCGGTGACGAAGATGTTGACGCCGTAGTAGTTGAACAGCCAGCAGCCGAAGGCGATCATCGCCAGGTAGGCGGCCTTGCGGCCCTTCCAGCCGGCCGTGGCGCGGGCGTGCAGGTAGCAGGCGTAGGCGACCCAGGTGATGAAGGACCAGGTCTCCTTGGGGTCCCAGTTCCAGTACCGGCCCCAGGCGTCGCCCGCCCAGATCGCGCCCGCGATGATCGTGAACGTCCACAGCGGGAAGACGGCCGCGTTGACCCGGTAGGCGAACTTGTCCAGCGAGGCGGAGGCGGGCAGCCGCTCCAGCACCGAGCGGGCGAAGGTGCCCGGCGTGCCACCGCTCTCCAGCTTGTTCTCGTAGGAGTCCTTGAAGAGGTACAGGATCGTGGCGACCGCGCCCACGTAGAACACCGCGCCGCAGAAGATGGCGGTGGAGACGTGGATGTACAGCCAGTACGAGTGCAGCGCCGGGACGAGCTGGTCACTGGCGGTGTAGAGCACGGTGACGGCGAGGCCGAGGTCCAGCAGGACGGTGGTGGTCAGGAACAGGCCGAGCCAGCGGACGTTCTTCTTGCATGCGAGCAGGCCCAGGTACACGCCGACCGCGACTGTGGAGATGGTCAGGTTGAACTCGTACATGTTGCCCCAGGGGGCGCGCTGCACGGAGGCCGCGCGGGCGACCACACCGGCCAGCTCCACCAGGAAGGCGAGCACGGTGAGGGAGACCGCGATCCGGCCGTACATGTCGCCCTGGGCGTCCCCGCCGTGGGCACCGGGCCCGTCCGGCACGTCACGGGCACCGGCGACGGAGCGCACGACGACCTGCGGGCGTTCCAGCACGGTGGTGCCGCCCGCCCGCTTCACGGCCACGGCCGGGGCGCTCCTGGCCGGCTTGGTGTCGGCGGTGAGCGCGGCGGCCGTGCGGCCGACCTTGCTGCGGCTGCCGAACAGCCACTCGGCGATGTAGGCGAAGAAGGCCAGCGTGTACACGGCCATCGAGGAGTAGATGAGCGTGTTGCTGATGCTCGCCAGATGCTCGTTGGTCGCGGCGGCGAGGTCGGTTGCGGCGGCGAGAGTCACTGCTCAGCCCCTTCGGCAGGTACGGCGTGGGATGCGTCTTCGTGGGTGTCGGGGGCGCCCGGCGCCCGGTCGTAGAGGGTTCCGGCGAGGTCGCCCAGTTCCTCGGGGACCTTGGCGGACTCGCTGCGGCCGAGCCCGGCCATCTCGACCACCGTGACCCCGTCGGCGCCGCGCACGGCCCGCACCCAGATCCGGCGGCGCTGGATGAAGAGGGACGCGGCGAGGCCGAGGATCGCGGCGACGGCGCCGCCCAGGGCCCAGGCGCCGCCCGGCTCCTGGACGATCTGGAAGCCGGCCCATTCCTTGACGTCCTTCTCGAACGTGACGGTGCCGGCACCGCCGGGCAGCTTCATGGTCTGCCCGGGCTTCAGGTTGGCCCGGAGCTGCTTGCCCTGGTCGTCCTTGAAGCCCTTCATGTGCTTCTTGTCGAGCTGGTACACGCTCTGCGGCAGTCCCGAGTTCACGCCCAGGTCGCCGTGGTACGGCTCCAGGTTGAGCACCGGGTTCAGCAGCGCGGGGAACTGGGAGAGGACGGAGGCCCCGCCGCCGTAGGTCGGCAGGAAGAAGGCCCGGATGCCGAGCTGGTCGTACCGGCCCTTGGCGTCGTGGTAGCCGTCCATGACCTTGACGACGCCCTGGGAGGTGACGTTGCCGTCCAGCGGGAGCAGCGGCACGGCGTCCCTGTAGACCACCTGGCCCTTGCCGTCGCGGACGGTGATGACGGGCGCGTAACCGTGGCTGACCAGGTAGACCTTGGAGTCGTCGATCTTCAGCGGCTGGTTGACCTGGACCGTCTTGGCGCGGGTCTTCCCGTCCGCGCCCACGCTGTAGTCGATCTTCGCCTCGAAGGTGCGCGGGGTGCCGCGGTTGGGACCGGACAGCTCGTAGGTGCCCTTGAAGTCCTTGAGGTCGAAGCTGAACGGCACCAGGTCGTCGTTGCGGAACAGGCTGCCGGACTTGAAGTCGTCGTACATCGGCAGCGCGTTGGAGAAACCGTCGCCCTCGACCACCAGCTTGGTGCCGTCGGACTTGAACAGCTGGCCGGAGGCGAAGGCGACCAGCAGCACGATCAGCGCGATGTGGAAGGCCAGGTTGCCCAGCTCGCGCAGGTACCCCTTCTCGGCGGCGACCGCGTCCCCGTCGGCGTGGGCGCGGAAGCGGCGCTTCTTCAGCAGGGCGAGCGCGTCGGCGCGTACCTGCTCGGGGTCGGCGGTGGTGCGCCAGGTGGTGTACGCGGGCAGCCGGTCCAGGCGGCGCGGGGCGCCCGGCGGGCGGCCGCGGAGCTGGCCGACGAACTGCCAGGTGCGCGGGACGATACAGCCGATGAGGGAGACGAACAGCAGGATGTAGATCGCGGAGAACCACACCGAGCTGTACACGTGGAACAGCCCGAGCCTGTCGTAGACCGGCGCCAGCGTGGTGTGCGCCGCCCGGAACGCCTCGACCTTGTTCGCGTCCGCGCCGGTCTGCGGGATCAGCGAGCCGGGGATCGCGCCGAGGGAGAGCAGCAGGAGCAGCAGCAGCGCGACCCGCATGGAGGTGAGCTGCCGCCAGAACCAGCGGGCCCAGCCGATGACGCCGAGGCCCGGCAGGGTGCCGGTGTCCTCCTGGGGCGCGGTGGAGAGCTGGGCGCCGGCCGCGCCGAGACCCTCCTGGTCCCGGCTCTGCTCGGTTTCGGTGTCGCTCATCGTTCAGATCCCCACAGAGAAGCCGTCGGACCAGGTCTGCATCTCCTGCACCAGGCTGTCCCAGGCACCGGTCAGCAGCAGCACGCCGGTCACGATCATCATCGTGCCGCCGGCGCGCATCACCCAGACATAGTGGCGTTTGACCCAGCCGAAGGCGCCGAGCGCCTTGCGGAAGGCGATCGCGGTGAGCACGAAGGGCACGCCGAGCCCGAGGCAGTACGCGACGGTCAGTATCGCGCCCCGGCCCGCGCTCGCCTGCTGGGAGGAGAGGGCGACGACGGACGCCAGGGTCGGGCCGATGCAGGGCGTCCAGCCGATCCCGAAGAGCGCGCCGAGCACCGGCGCGCCGATCAGGCCGGTCGCGGGGCGCTTGTGGAAGCGGAACTCGCGCTGGGTCAGCCAGGGCATCAGGCCCATGAAGAAGATGCCGAGCAGGATCATCAGGACGCCGAGGACGTGGGTGAGCACGTCCTTGTAGCCCTGGAGCGTCTGCCCGAAGTACCCGAACAGGGCGCCGCCGGAGACGAAGACCACGGTGAAGCCGAGCACGAAGAGGGTGGCCCCCGCCGTCATCCGGCCGCGCCGGGCGTCGGCGAGGTCGGTGCCGGTGACACCGGTCACGTAGGAGAGGTAGCCGGGGACCAGCGGGAGCACGCAGGGCGAGAAGAAGGAGACCAGCCCGCCCAGCACCGCGACGGGCAGGGCGAGCAGCAGGGCGCCGTTGAGCACGGTCTCGTTGCGGCTCGTCACGGCGGCGAGCGTCAGCAGGGCGCTCACGTCACTTCTCCGCCAGGACCGGCTTGAGCATCTTCAGCAGCGCCGTGTCGTCGAGCGCCTCCAGCGCCCGCGCGGCGACCTTCCCGTCCCGGTCCAGGATCAGCGTGGAGGGGATGAGCTGCGGGTTGAGCGTGCCCTTGGGGAAGCGCAGCATCAGCTTGCCGGTCGGGTCGTACAGGCTCGGGTACGTGATCCCGTTGGCCTTCTCGAAGGCGAGGGCCGGGGTGGTGCTGGTGTCGCGGGTGTTGATCCCGACGAACTGCACGCCCTTGCCGGCGTACGCCTTGGAGACCTTGGAGAAGTACTTGGCCTCCTCCCGGCACGGTCCGCACCAGGAGCCCCAGACGTTGAGGACGACGACCTTGCCCTTGTAGCCGGCGACGTCGAGGGTCTTGCCGTCGATCGTCCTGCCGGACAGGGCGGGGGCCTTGGCGCGCTCGCTCTTGGCGGCGGTGTCTATGCCGTTGTGGCCGGTGACGAAGTTGGTGTCGCCGCCACCGCCGGAGGTCCCGCCGCTGCCGCACGCGGACAGGGTCAGGGCCGCGGCGGCGGCCACGGCACCGAGCAGGGCGGCGCGGCTACGGGTACTCATGTGAAAAGTTTCGCATGGCGGTTCCGGCGGTTTCGCCCGGCCCCCTGCCGAGTCGAAAAGCGCCTTTCAGGGGGCATTTACACCGGGCATTACGGACGTATCGTCACGCGGCGTCCGGAGCGGCGCTCTTGTCGCCCGCGCCGCCCGTGCCGCCCGTGCCGCCCGTGCCGCCCGTGCCGCCCGTGCCGTCGGCCAGGAAGCCCTTCCAGCCCCCCGCCGGTTTCTGGCCGACCTCCAGGGTGCGCAGCTTCTCCAGCACCTCGGGCCGCTGGACGTCCAGCCAGTCGGTGAACTGCCGGAAGGAGACCAGCCGCACATCGGCGCCCTTCTCCTTCTCGCGCGCGATGTGCTTGAACGCCTCCTCGACGGAGTCCATGTAGATCCCGCCGTTCCACTCCTCGAAGTGGTTGCCGATGAAGAACGGCGCCCGGTTGGTCTCGTACGCGCGCTGGAAGCCGCTGATGTACGCCTGCGCCGACTGCTTGCGCCAGCCCGGATAGTTGTAGGAGGGGGCCTTGGTGGAGTTGACCGACTGGTTGGCCAGCATGTTGTAGTCCATGGACAGCACCTCGAAGGAGTGTCCGGGGAACGGCACCTGCTGGAGCGGAAGGTCCCAGATGCCCTGGCGCTTGACCGGCCACATCTGGCGGCCGCCGGGCGAGGAGGCGTCGTAGCGCCAGCCCAGCTCGCGGGCGGTGGGCAGCAGGTTGTCCTGGCCGAGCAGGCAGGGGGTGCGGCCGCCGACGAGTTCCTTGTCGTAGTCGAAGGGCAGCGCGGCCAGGTCGGTCCAGCCGGTGTTGGTGCGCCACTCCTTGACGAACTTCTTGGCCTGCTCGATCTCGCTGCGCCACTGGGCGGGCGTCCAGTTGCCGACCGTGCCGGAGCCGCCGCAGAAGTGCCCGTTGAAGTGGGTGCCGAT
>NZ_MUNH01000254.1:0-6627 GCF_002154615.1 Streptomyces recifensis | reverse complement strand
CCCCTCACCCGTCCCACCGCCATCCGCGACGGCCTCCTGGTCAAGGTCCAGTGCGCCGACCTCGCCGACCCGGCCCCTGTCCAGGCCGACCTCACCGCCCACGTGGACTGGTCCCGCGCCAAGCTGGCGCGCTACGAGCGCCTGCGGGAACGGCTGCTGGCGGGCCGCACGGAGGAGGAGTTCCTGGCGGGCGCCGACCGCGTGGGCCCATACCTCACCCTGCTGCGGGGCATCGCCTTCGAGGAGGAGAACCTGCGGTGGGGGGAGCTGGCGCTGCGGGTACTGGCGGCGCGCTCGTCGTGAACTCCCGTCCTGCCGAGGCCCCATGAAGGACCCCGGCAGGTTCGTCCCGGAAGGGTCAGGACGTGCCGGAGCGGCTCTCCTCGGCGAGCGTCCGCAGCTCGGCCAAGTCCTCCTCGTCCAAGTCGAGTCGCTCCGCCGACTTCAGCAACGCGCCGATCTCGTCCCCCCGGTTCTGATCCGCGAGGAACTGCGCGTAGTAGACGTAAGCGGTCTCGTCCTGGTGGGCGAGGGCCTCGCGGTAGTGGTGGTCGGCGCGGGACCACTGCTCCAGCTCCTCGTGGAGCAGGGCGAGGTTGAGATGCGCGTTGATCTCGCCGTCCTCCTTGGCGGCGGCCTCGTAGTGACGTACGGCCTCCTCGGGGGCGCCGGTATCGGCCAGGTGGAGGGCGTAGGCGAAGTGGGCGCCGGTGACCTCCTCGGCGAGGGCCTCGCGGAGGTGGGTGCGGGCCGACTCCAGGTCGCCTAGGGCGTGTTCGGTCTCGCCGAGCACGGCCAGTACGGAACGGTGCCCGGCGTCCAGTGCCTGCTTCAGCCAGGGCAGCGCCTCCTCGTACTTCTCCTCGTCCGCGAGCAGCCGGCCGAGGTTGCCGGCCGCCATGGTGTCGCCGCGCTCGATGGCCCGGCGCAGCAAGTCGACGGCCTCGTCCAGCCGTTCCTCGTCCTCGCTGAGGAAGGCGCCGTAGTCGTTGAGGGCGCGGGGGTTGTCGTCGACGAGCGCCTGCCGGTAGTACTCCTCGGCCTGCCGGCGGTCCCCCAGCTCGTCGGCCAGGACGGAGGCGATCATGAGGGTGACGTCCCGGCCGCCGTCGGCCGCCGACCGGAGTGCCGCCAACGCCTCCTTGGGCCGCTCGAGTTCGACGAGCAGCTCGGCGAGAGCCTCGTAGGCGGCCGGGTTGCCGCCCTGCGCCTCGGCCTCGACGGTCTTCAGCGCGGCGTCGATGTCGCCCCACTCGGAGACGAGGTCGAAGATCCTCTCCGCCACCTCGTCGTCCGGGCGGTTCCAGGCCCGTAGATAGAGGGAGAGGGCGGCGGCACGGTCACCGGCCACGAGGCGCTGCGCGGCCTCGGCGGCCAGGTTGCTTTCTGTCATGGGGACATCCTCTCGAACCGGCGAACGGCTTTTCGCCGCCACCCCGCCCACCGGTGCCGGCCGCGCCCCATGTCCACCCGCGCGTCCACCAGTGGCAGGTCGCGGGCGCCCCGTCGGCGCGGACCACCTGCCACCACGGCACCCCGTCACCGCGCAGGCCCATCACCCACCCGATACCTGCCTTGTCGCTCTCGATCATTGAGTGCCCTACCACACAACTCGACCGTAAAGCTATTAGACATTGACAATATTGGATGCTACACGCAAAATGGACGCAGTCTAAGTAGCTTTTGTCCGCTTCTGTGCGGTTGCCTCTAGTTCAGGAGCGAACCCATGGCATTCCCGTCCGAGAACCGGCGCATCACCCTGGCCGAGCACACCGCCGACCAGGTCATACGCACCGGCCGGCCGTTCCAGGTGGTCTCCCCCCACACCCCGTCCGGGGACCAGCCGCAGGCGATCGCCGGGCTGGAGAAGCACCTCCGCGCCGGGGAGAGCGACGTGGTGCTGCTGGGTGCCACGGGCACCGGCAAGTCCGCGACGACCGCCTGGCTGATCGAGAAGCTCCAGCGCCCCACCCTCGTGCTCGCGCCGAACAAGACCCTCGCCGGCCAGCTCGCCAACGAGCTGCGCGAGCTGTTCCCGCACAACGCGGTGGAGTACTTCGTCTCCTTCTACGACCACTACCGCCCCGAGTCGTACGCCCCGAGCACCGACACCTACTTCGCGAAGGAGTCGGTCTCCAACAAGGAGGTCGACCGGCTGCGGCACTCGGCGACCTGGTCGCTGCTCAGCCGCCGTGACGTGATCGTCGTGGCGTCCGTGTCCTGCATCTACGGCCTCGGCACGCCCCAGTCCTACCTCGACCGCTCGTTCCAGCTTGCGGTGGGCGACACCGTCGACCGGGAGGAGCTGCTCGCGGCGCTGGTCGACATCCAGTACACCCGTACCGACGGCGAGCCGGCCGCCGGCCGGTTCCGCGTGCGCGGCGACACCATCGACATCCACCCCGCGTACGAAAAGACGATGCTGCGGGTGGAGATGTTCGGCGACACCGTCGAACGGCTGACCGTCGCCGACCCGGAGACCGGTGAGCTGCGGGAGGTCATCGACCGCACCCGCGTCTTCCCCGCCACCCACTACTTCGCGGGCCCCGAGCGGATGCGCACGGCGGCCGACTCCATCCGGGCCGAGCTGGCCGAGCGCGTCGCGGAGCTGACCCGAGCCGGCAAGCTGCTCGAGGCCGACCGTCTCCAGACGCGTACGGAGTACGACATCGAGCTGATCCGGCACACCCAGGTCGCCTCCGGGATGGAGAACTACTCCCGGCACCTGGACGGCCGCGCCCCCGGCGCACCGCCGTCCACGCTGCTGGACTACTTCCCCGAGGACATGCTCGTCGTGATCGACGAGTCGCACGTCACGGTGCCGCAGCTCTCCGGCATGAGCCACGGCGACGCCGCGCGCAAGAACACTCTCGTCGAGCACGGTTTCCGGCTGCCGTCCGCAATGGACAACCGTCCCCTGACGTGGTCGGAGTTCGCCGCGCGCTGCCCGCAGCGGGTCTACCTGTCCGCGACGCCGGGGCGCTTCGAGCTGACCGCGGCGCGGGGCGCCGTCGTCGAGCAGATCATCCGGCCGACCGGGCTGCTCGATCCGGAGGTGACGGTCAAGCCGACCGCCGGCCAGATGGAGGACCTGCTCGCGGAGATCCGCGAGCGGTCCGCCCGGGGCGAACGGACCCTGGTGACGACGTTGACCAAGCGGATGTCGGAGGAGCTGACCGAGTACCTCGACAGCCAGGGAGTCCGCGTCCGCTATCTGCACTCCGGCGTGACCACCCTGCGCCGCGTCGAGCTCCTGGCCGACCTGCGCCGGGGCGAGTACGACGTCCTCGTGGGCATCAACCTGCTGCGCGAGGGACTCGACCTGCCGGAGGTCTCGCTGGTCGCGATCCTCGACGCCGACCAGGACGGGATCTTCCGCAACGACACCGCGCTGATCCAGATGATCGGCCGCGCGGCGCGCAACGTCAGCGGCGAGGTGCACATGTACGCCGACCGGCTGACCCCCTCGATGGCCCGCGCCATCGACGAGACCAACCGCCGCCGCGCCCTCCAGACGGCCCACAACGAGACCCACGGCATACGCCCGACCGCCCTCCGCAAGAAGATCCGGCACACGGTGTCCGCCCAGTACCCCGAGTCCCAGCACCCGACCACCGGCACGTCGTACAACCAGAAGATGGCGGCGTAGGGCGGTTACGCGGGGTCCAGCACGGGCTTCGGGGGGAGCCCGCCGTTCTTGTCACAGCGGAGTTCCTTGGCCATGGCGAGGGAGAAGGAGTGCGCGACGGTGGCGTAGGCGTTCTTCAACGCCTTGATGTTGTCCTGAGGATCCCTCGGCATGCCTCCGCGCTCCACGCCGATCACAATGTGGGCCTCTCCCGCCGCGCCCAACTTGTCGCTCTGGCAGGCGAAAAAGACGTAAGCCTGCTCCGTCCCTGCGAGGGTCTCCTCTCCCATCTTCAGCACGGTGAACTTCGGGGACGCCGGGTCATCCGAAGGAGCACTGTCGGCCAGCCGCCAGGTGATCGCAAGTTTGAAAGGCGGCGTGCCGATGGGTGTGAAGATGCGGCAGGCGTTCGTTCCACCGACGGTGGAGCCCGGGTACGCAGAAGCAAGGGCTGACGCGGCCTGGGCGACGGTGTACTCCTTCGACGATGCCTCGAAGCGTGACGCTCCCGTGATCGTTTTCAGCGCCTTGGACGCCTCGGTGGAAATGGCGTTGCCACCGCAGAGTTGTGTCCCCGCCACAACCTTGTAGTCCTTCGGCAGGCCGTCCTCGTCCCCGTCGCCTCCACACCCCGTGGCCCCGAGAAGCAACGAGCCGGCCAGACCAGCGGAAAGCAGCCCCCTACGAGCTGACCTACGACCCATCACTGTCTGCATCCTCATCAGCCGGTCTCCGGGTCGTTGCCTTGCTGGTTCTCCCGATCGTTGCCGACCCCGTAGCCGATCACCATCGACTCGCGCAGATCCTGCGCAAATAGGTTCTTTTCGGGTTCCGAAACGTAACGGTCGAGGAAGTCCTCCATCGGAGCCTCAGCCATGGTCTCCCCGGCAGAATAGATCTTGTCCTTCTCGTCGTCGGTGAGATCCTCCAACTTCTCCTTGTGCTCATCCACTGAGCTGTCCGCCACATCCCCGACCATCTGCCCGATGAACTGTTCCGCAGCCCCGCTCGCGGTATCCGTCGCCAGCGGAATAAGCACCGCTGCCGCGCCCACGGCGGCAGTGGCGGGGAGGAAGGCGACGCCTGCCGCGAGGCCCGCCGTGGCCCCGAACTCGACCCAGCCCGCCCGGCTGGCGACCGCCTTCTCGTAGTCCTCGTGGGTCTTGAGGTTGGTCGCCTCGACCTGGTCGGCGCGGGACTGGTCGAGCATGCCCTGTACCTCGGCACCGGTGCGCACGGTCGCCCTGGCCTGAGCGGCGACCTCGTCGGTGATCTTTCCGTCCGGCCCCACCGCCCCTTCCAGCGCGCTCCGGGTGTAGACCTGCTCCGCCGCCGAGACCGTCGCGTACGCGTCCGGGTGCTGACCCAGCGTGCTGAGGAAGCCCCGTACGACGCTCCGCCCGTTCCCGTCCACCGTGTCCCGGAAGTCGACATGCCCCTCGGGATTCCTGCCCGGCGCGAACACGCTCTGCGAATCGTTCTTGTCCAGAGCCCAGTTGATGTCGTCGATGTAACCGGCGCCCATGGTGCCCAGGCTGTCGGCCATCGCCTCGTGATGCTTCTTCAGCAGCTCCGGGTCGGAGGCGTACTTCTCCATGACCTTCTGCATGATCGCGGCGTTGTCCGCGTCTCGCACCACATGCCCGTCCGGGTGTCCGGCCGGGTAGCCGAGGGTCGCCGCCTCCAGGGCGTGGCCGAGGGCGTCGGGCATCTGGTTGAGCGACGCCTTGTACTCGTCGGCGTCGGTCGAGTTGATGTCGGGGAAGGACTCCCACTTCTCGTTGCTGAAGAAGTCCAGGTAGTTGTCGATCGCGTGGCCGTCCTTGTCCTTCCCGAGGGCGGCGGTGGCACCGTGGTCGACCGTGCCGTCCTGGTTGTACGCGGTCGGCGGGTCGGCGAAGAAGTGCTTCGCCGCGTCAGGGCTGTTGCCGAGGGCTTCGAGCATGGCGGTGGCCGGGTCGTAACCGGCTCCGTTCACGCCGGAGGGGTTGTACGGGTTCTGCAGCCAGCCGTTCACCACCTTGTTCTCGGCGAACATGTCCGGGGCCTTGGCATGCAGCTGCGCCACGTGTTCGGCGATCGGGTTGAGGAACTTGGCGTCGTAGTTCCCGTACCGCATGATCCCGCCGAGCAGCTGGTAGCCGAACGGGCCGCCGTAGTCGTGCTTGGCCAGCGGGATGCGCTCCGTGCCCAACTTGCGCAGTTCCGGGCCCCACTTGTCGGTGAATTCCTTGTCGTGGGAGGCGGTGGCCAGGTTGAGGCCGAGGTTCTTCTGGAGTTCCTGGACGTCCTTGAGGCGCTCCGGGTCGACCTTGCTGTAGTCGTACGTGTCCGTGGAGAGCTGCCCGAAGAACGCGAGCGACTTCTCTGGGCCGAGCTTCCCGTAGAAGTCCTTGGCGAACTCCGTCGACGAACTGTTGTCCTTCAACAGCTCGTTGAGCTGCTGGAGTTCGGCGTGGGTGAGGTCACGGCCCTTGGCGGCCAGAGCGGCGGCGCGGGCGGCCTCCTCCTGGTCCAGCTTGGTGTACGTGGGAGCGCTGAAGTCCTTGCGGTCGGTGACGTTGGCCTCGAGGGCGTTCTTGAGGGCGACGTCGGTGTCGTTGCAGTTGTCGACAATGAGGTCGATCCTCTTCTGCCACGACTCGATGTTCTTTCTCTCCTGCCCGATGAGGTCGATGTAGTCGGGATCGTGCCGCGCCATGTGTTGCTCGGACAACGGCTTCCGCGCCGTGACCTTGCCCTTGTCGTCCACGCGGATGCCGGCCGAGGGCCCCTCGTGGTCCCGGATGCCGACCAGGTCGTCATGGGCCTGCTTGATGGCCGTGTAACCGTCTTCGAGGACCAGCTTCACCCCCTTGGCCTCCGCTGCGGCGTCCTCGAACTCCTTGACGGTCTTGCCGATGAACGCACGGGTGACGCCCGCGTTGACGCCCTCCCAGTCGGCCTTGTCCGCCTTCGCCTTCATCCCGGCGGCGGCGTCGGCGGCGAGCTTGTCCAGC
>NZ_MUNH01000253.1:0-2859 GCF_002154615.1 Streptomyces recifensis | reverse complement strand
CGATCACGCGCTCCCAGAACACCACGGGCTTGGTGTGCGGGTTGTCGACGCGGAAGATGCGGACGCCGTGCTCCATCCAGTGCCGCAGGACCCGCACGGTCTCGGTGACCAGGCCGTCCATGTCGGCGTCGAAGGCGATGGGGTAGATGTCCTGGTACTTCTTCGGCGGGTTCTCGGCATAGGCGATGGTGCCGTCGGGACGGTGGTGGAACCACTGGGGGTGCTTCTCCACCCACGGGTGGTCCGGGGAGCACTGCAGGGCGAAGTCCAGGGCCACCTCCAGCCCCAACTCCCCCGCCCGGTGCACGAAGTGGTCGAAATCCTCCAGGGTGCCGAGGTCGGGGTGGACGGCGTCGTGGCCGCCCTCGGGGGAGCCGATCGCCCAGGGCACACCGACGTCGTCGGGGGTCGCGGTCAGGGTGTTGTTGCGGCCCTTGCGGTGCGTGGTCCCGATCGGGTGGATCGGAGGCAGGTACACCACGTCGAAGCCCATCTCCGCGACGGCCTCAAGACGCTTCTCCGCCGTCCGGAACGTGCCGTGCGGTTCGTCCAGCGTCCCCTCCGAGCGCGGGAAGAACTCGTACCAGGAGCCGTAGAGGGCCCGCTCGCGCTCCACCAGCAGCGGCATCGGGTCCGAGGAGGTCACCAGGTCCCGCAGGGGGTACCGGGCGAGGACCGCCGCCACCTCCGGGCCCAGGGCGTCCTTCAGACGGTGGTTCACCGAGAGGGTGTCGTCGCCCAGGGCGTGGGCGGCGGCCAGGACGACGTCGCGCTCCGGGCCCCCGGGCGCTCCGGCGGCCGCGCGCTCATAGAGCTCGGCGCCCTCCTCCAGCACCAGGCCGGTGTCGATCCCGGCCGGGATCTTGATGGCGGCCGCGTGCCGCCAGGTGGCGATCGGATCGGACCACGCCTCCACGCGGTAGGTCCAGCGGCCGGTGGCGTCCGGGGTGATGTCCGCGCCCCACACGTCGCTGCCGGGAGACAGCTCGCGCATCGGGGTCCACGGGCCGCGCCGGCCCTTGGGACCGCGCAGGACCACATTGGCGCCCACCGCGTCGTGTCCCTCGCGGAACACGGTCGCGGTCACCTGGAACGTCTCCCCGGCCACCGCCTTCGCCGGGCGCCTGCCGCACTCCACGGCCGGCCGGACATCACGTACCGGTACGCGGCCGATGGCCGGGGTCCTGCGCATGGATCTCACCTCCGCCGTGCGCGAAGCCGGGCACACGGGGCCCGGCTTCGCGGTCCTGGATACGGGCCGGCAGGTGCCGTCCCGTAGGGGAACGCCATGTACGGTGCCAGGTCAGGGGCTTGGCGCCGTGGATCGCCGCTCCGGGGACTGCGCGCGTCGCGCCGCCCGTCCGGGCCGCGGCCGCCCGTCCTGCTCGCCCGCCCGGCCGGGCGGGGTGGAGCGCAGATAACGCTCCGCGGCGTCCGCCGCCTCCCTGGCGCAGCGTTTTCCCATCAACACGCACAACGTGTAGCCCGAGTCCTCGAAGGTGCTCCGGACCGTGCGGTCGTGGGGCGAGGCGAGCATCACGCGCTCCCACGCCCGGTAACGCCGCAACTGCCGGGCCACTTCGGCCTTGGCGGGTAGCAGCATGGCCCCTTCACCTTCCACGGCTCTCGACGTCGCGTTCCCGACGGTCGGGTGGTGTCCGAGCACGGAGGGGCGCGGAACCGTTACGGCGATCGAGGGCTTTCACTCATGGTGCACGTGTAAACACTTTGCGTCCTGTTGGAGCTTCAACGACCCCGCCGTTCGTGATGCTCGTGTTGCACGAATGGCGTAGCAGCCGCACTGTGGATGATGACTCAGAAGCGACTGGCGTTCACGCTGAGTGTCCGGTGATCCCGCCGGACGGCCGTGGACCAGGAGCTTCGCCGGTGAGGAGCAAGCGACAATGGAGACCGCAGTGCCTCGCTACTACCACCTCGACGTGGAAGTCAGCCCGGAACGGGTGGGACAGGTCAGCCGCATCCTGGCCGCCCACCTCAGTCACTGGGACCTCGACAATCTCGTGGACCCCGTCCGCCGCGGCACCGAGATTCTGCTGCGCGCCATCGACCAGCACGCCCCGGACACCACCACCTCCATCGAGATGTGGTGGAACGGCCAGCACCTCATCACCGCCATCGGCGGCGGCGACCGCGACCTCGGCCCGGACGAGGGTCTGCGCGCCTGCCTCGCGGACATCGCCGCGATGAGCGACGGGTGGGGCTGCTGCGCCACCGAGACCGGGGCCAGGATCATCTGGTTCTCGCAGCGTGCCCGTGCCGACCAGCGGGTCCCGCTGGTCCCGACCCCTCCTTCGCCGCACATCCGCCGGATGCTGCGCGTACCCCGCGCGGCCCCGGTGCCCGAAGGGGCGGCCGAGGTGCCCGCCGGCACTCCGGCGGGCGCCCGGTGACGGCCAGGAAGTCCCGGAAGGGGGTGCCCGTGTGGAGCGGGCACCCCTATCCGTTGGGCGCCTCCTACGACGGCCAGGGCACCAACTTCGCGCTGTTCAGCGAGGTCGCCGAGCGCGTGGAGCTGGTCCTCGTCGACGACACGGGCGCCGAGACGCCCGTACCCCTCCACGAGGTCGACGGGTTCGTGTGGCACGGGTATCTGCCGGAGGTCGGGCCGGGCCGGCGCTACGGGTACCGGGTGCACGGTCCCTGGCAGCCCTCCCTCGGCCACCGCTGCAACCCGGCCAAGCTGCTGCTGGACCCCTACGCCCGGGCCGTCGACGGCCAGATGGACAACGACCCCTCGCTGTACGAGCGCGACCCGCAGGGCCCCGCGCCCGCCGACAGCGCCGGGCACTCGATGCTGGGCGTGGTCACCGACCCCTACTTCGACTGGGGCGACGACCG
>NZ_MUNH01000252.1:0-1243 GCF_002154615.1 Streptomyces recifensis | reverse complement strand
CGGGCCGGTGGTGCGGCGCAGCCAGCGGGGGAGCCGGGTGCGCCGGGCGGAGGCGGGCACGAGGCGCTGCAGGGTGGGGGATGCGGACAGCTCGGCTGTGCCCGCCGCGTCGGATGGATGCGGTGGGGCATGGCTGATGCTCATGGGTGCTCCACACGAGGGAGAGCGGGAACGAGGGTGCGCCCGTCGCCGCCACGGCGCCCTCGGCTCAGCGGAGGGTCACGTGCGGCGGGCGGGGAACGCGAGGCGGCCCGGGGAAAGGGCGGAGGCGGAGCGGGAGAAAGGCGTCAGCGGCCGGGGCGACACGCGGCGGAAGCCACCCGCAGCAGGTCGATGTGACCGCGCGTGGTGAGCAGGGCTGAACGCGACATGCCGGTGAACGTAGCCAGGCGGGCGTTCGCCGGTCAACGGTGTCTCGGTCAGTGGACTGCCCGTCTCGGGGAACAGTCGTGCCGGAAGGCGTGAAGCGTGAACGGTGGGTGAGGATGGAGGCATGTCAGATGCCTTCACCACGCGCGTGCTCGACGTCGCCACCGGGTCCCGTGAGCGGGTCGTGGACCTCACTCAGGAGTGCGAACACTTCCTGGGCGAGGCCGCGGCGGGCCGCGACGGCCTGCTCAACATCTTCGTCCCCCACGCGACCTGCGGCGTCGCCGTCATCGAGACCGGCGCCGGCAGCGACGACGACCTGCTCACCGCCCTGCACACCCTGCTCCCGGCCGACGACCGCTGGCAGCACCGCCACGGCAGCCCCGGCCACGGCCGCGACCACGTCCTCCCGGCGATCGTCCCGCCCCACGCCACGCTGCCCGTCATCGGCGGCAGCCTGGAGCTGGGCACGTGGCAGTCGGTGTGTCTGGTGGACACCAACAGGGACAACCCCAGCCGTCAGGTGCGGTTGAGCTTCCTCGGCCAGTGACTCGCATCGGCCCTGGACTGAGAGAACGCCTGTGCGTCACCGATGAGTTGCACCCGCCGTGGTTCACGGGGTCGCCGGCCCGGACCAGTGGCTGACGCGACTTTGCCGATCCTTTACAACCCCTGCTGAGCCTGTCTCGTCTCTTCGCTCGATTCATCACGCAGCCGTCCCGGCCACCCGCCGGACCGGCCGACGAAAGAGAGCGATACATGCGCCGAACAGTCCTGAGTGCCACGGCGACCGCGTGCGTCGCCGTGCTGGCGAGCACGGTGCCCGCGTTCGCCGGCGGGGCGGACTCGTCCCCCACCCCGCGCCCCGCCGGCT
>NZ_MUNH01000251.1:0-12743 GCF_002154615.1 Streptomyces recifensis | reverse complement strand
GGGCGGGGGCGTCCAGGCGGCGGGTGCGTCGGCAGCGGCCTCGGCGGCCGGTGCCTCCGGGGCTTCCTCGCCCTCGCCTTCGGCTTCCGGGGCTTCGGTCACGGAGGCATCGCCCTCCGGTGCGGAGTCCTCGGCGGCGTCCTGCTCGGCGTCGTCGTCGGCAGGCTCGTCGAGATGATCCTCGGGGGACTCCGCCTCGCCTGATGCCGCGTGGTCCTCGGGTGCGGGTGCGGGTGCGGCTTCCGGCTCGGCTGCGGCGACACTCGGCCGGTCGTCGCCGTCCTCTGCCGCGTCGGCGGCCTGCGAACCCTCCGTGTCCTCGGCGTGCTCGCCGGCGGAGTCGGAAACCGCGGCCGCCGCCTCGCGCTCCGCGATCTCCCGCTTCAGCGCGCCGGCGGAGAAGCGCATGGTGGCGCCGCTCTCCAGGTCCCCGTTCTCCGGCTCGGGGCCCGGGTCGGCGGGCGTCGAAGCGCTCTCGGTCTGCTGCGCCTCGAACCCTGCGGGCAGCGGCGCCGCCGGAACCGGGTTGCCGGTCGGCGGTACGGGCGGCGCCGGCGGAGTGTGCGGCGCAACGGGCCCCGACGCCGGGGCGGGCGGCGCGAACGGCGCACCGGGCGCCGGCGGCGTCGACGGAAACGGCGGTACCGGCGCCGCACCGGGCGTACCGGAACCACGCGTACCGTCACCCGCCGCACCACTGGAGGACGACGCGTTCTGCGTGTACCAGGCGGGTGGCGCGTAGTCGATGGTGAACTCGCCCGTGTTCTCGACGGCCGCCTCCGCGTCGGGCTGGTCGTCGTCGGGTGTGGCCCAGCCCCCGCGCATACCGTCCCGATCGCTGCTCACAGTTCCTCCTGGTGTGGTCGAGCACTTTCATCGCGTGCCGGCGCAACCGGGCCGTGTGACAGCCCGGTCCACCGGTGCTCCCCCCAGGGACGGCGCCCGTCCACAGGTTTCGGCATCGCGCCCGCTCCCAGCCTAATCACCACGAGCCCCACCACGGCAGGCCCGGTTCACACCCGGAACGCTCACAACACGAACAAAGCGGGCGGGAAAGGTCGGTTCAGTCCATCCGGCGCGGGTTGCCCAGCAGTCCGACCTCGGCGTCGGTGGGCTGCGTCAGCACGTACTGCCGGTCCCGGTCGGTGCACCACAGGGTGACCCCGTCGGGAAGCCCAGGCAGCGACTCGACCTCGGTCCGCGACAGCCCCATCGTGCGCCCCAGTTCGGCCGCCTCGTCCGGCGAGACCCGCTGGATGCCGGTGAGCCGCGCCTGACGCAGCAACCGGGGTGCGACCGGGGAGAGATACGGCAGCAGCGTCACCACCGACTGCCAGGGCCCCGCCGCCACCCGTCCGCGCGGCGGCCGCATCCCGCAGTCCCGCACCACCAGCACCGGCGTGCCCGCGGACGCGCCCTGCGGGGGCACCCGGCCCACCTCGTACACCGACAGGCCGTTCTGACCGCCGCCCATGGCGTGCACCATCTGCATCCACGCCTGCGGCCGGCCGGTCTCCACCGCGACCCGCGCGCCCGTGGCCGCCGTGCGCAGCGCAAGCACCTGCGCCGTCCACAGGCCGCCGATCAGCACCACGTCGTACGGAGTCGGCCGGTTGACGCCCAGCACCGCCGGACGCCCCTCGGTGTCCACGCCGGCCACCACTCCGTCGTCCCCGATGGGCAGCGCGAGCGCGTCCAGTTCGGCGGCGGGCAGGAGGTGCCTGCCGTGCCGGGGGCCGAGCAGCCCGAACCCCTGCCGCAGCCGCTCCCCGGCCCGGCGCAGACCGGACCCCGCGCGCGTGGGCGCTTCCGGGGCGGTGGTCGCCCGTGTGCTCGTCATCGCGCGCCTCCCAACGGCAACGTGGCCAGCATGCCCGGCAGTTGCTCACGGTCCAGTCGGACCAGCCCCGCACCGGCGTGCCGGGCGGCGCCCTCCAGCGAGCGGCGCGCGGCCACGAGTTCGTCGTCGCTGCGTCCCGTCACCCGCAGATGACCGGTCAGCGCGACCTCCTGCCGCTCCGCCCGGGCGAGCGTGAGGCTGAACGTGGTGGCCAGCGCCGGGGTCGCCGTGACCAGCGCGACGAACTGGGGGAGCGTCTCGCCCCGTTCACCGCCCAGCCGGGGCCAGCGCCGTATCCAGTACGTGGTGTGCCGGCGGTTGTCGCAGCGCCAGCCGCGCCCGGACTCCTCGGTGCGCCGCTCGCGCCGCTCACCGCGCCCGGCCTCGGCCGTGACCAGCGGGTTGGCGGAGGCGGAGGTGGCGAGCGCGCCGATCAGCTCCTCCTCGTCGAGGATGGTCGCGCGCATGCCCGCGCCCGTCAGCCGGCTCGCCAGATGGTCCGCGACCCGCGCCACGCACTTCTGCGCCCCCGCGAGCCCGCCCCCGCGCGCCGCAACGGCCTCCGCGCACAGCTCGGGGTCGAGCTTCAGCGCGATCCAGGTGATCCGGACGGCCGGAGCGCCCGTCTGCTCCTGCAGCGGCAGGTAGTTGGCGACGGCGACCGACTGCTGGGGGAGGTGCAGCGCCGGGGCGGGCTGGGTGTGCAGCACCACCTGGGCGGACTCCAGCCGGATGCCGTCGACCTCCAGGGCGTCCCGCACCAGGGCGAGGGGCAGCGGCTGGCGGTTGCGGTCGGCGCGCAGTGCCGTCGCGTCGGCCTCCACCTGGAGCACGGCGGTGAGGAACGTGCCGTCACCCACCATGCCGACCGGCCTCCGGTCGCGTCCCCCGTAAGAGTAGGTCCGCAGCGCGGGCTCGCACTCGAGCGCGGGCACCAGCGCGGGCTCCGTGCCCGGCGGTACGGGGGTGTTCCTGGCGCGTTGTTGACGCGCCCTCAACGCTCGTGCGGTGAGCAGCCATTCGGGCAGCGTGCGGCCTCGGCGGCGCACCACCGCCAGTAGCACCAGCGCCAGCGCGACCAGCCCCGCGGGCATCAGCGCGAACGGTGAGAGCACCCAGCCCACGACCAGGACGGCGACGGCCAGCTCCAGCAGCACGAGCCGTTGCAGGCGAAACGATCCGACCTGCGCACCCGTCGTACGGAAGTGGGTCCCGGAAGGGGTGGCTGACGGCGGCGTGCCGGCCGGGGCGCCGCCCGACTCCGGCTCGGGTGCGCGAGGCTCTTCGGCCCGCGCCCGGCCCCGCAAGCGCGACCGCGTAACGGAAGCCATCACCGAATCCCCCCGTATCACTCACAACTCACAGGCCCCGGCATCCCATTCGGGCCCCTCGAAGGCCCCGGTACCCTACCCGCTCCACCAGCACCGGCGGCCACCATGCATAGTAGAGGGCCGGTCTGACATCGCGGCGCGGGACCGGTGCCCGCCACTGCGACAACGGGGAGAAGCAGGCACTTATGGCATCACGGCGGGATGAACTCAACGCCTACACGTTTGCGAAGAGGCGCACCCTCGCGGCCTTCCTCCAGCCGTCGCCGTCCGGTACCGAGGAAGGCGCCCCCAAGCCGCTGCGTGCCGTCGTACCGACCCTGGTCGCGGGCGCGCTGACGCTGGCCGTGTTCGGCGCCTGGGGCATGTTCCAGCCCACCGCCCCCTCCGGCTGGGACGAGCCCGGCACCCGCGTCATCGTCGGCAAGCAGTCCACCACCCGGTACGTCGTGCTCAAGACGGGCAGGACCACCCGCCTGCACCCGGTACTCAACCTCGCCTCCGCCCGCCTGCTGATGAACGACGCCGGCTACCAGGTCATCCAGGTCAGCGACAAGATCCTCGACTCCGGCAAGCTGTCGCGCGGCCCCATCCTCGGCATCCCCTACGCCCCCGACCGCCTCCCCGCCGCCGCCGACGCGGGCACCGCCAAGCGCTGGGCCGTGTGCGAACAGCCGGGCGGCAAGGGCGAGACCGTCCAGCAGGCCACCTTCGTCCTCGCCGCGCGGGACGCCCCCAGGACGGACGGCGCCGGCCGCCTCCACGGCGGTGACGTCCTCTACGTCAGGACCCGCACCGGCGCCCGCTACCTCGTCGACGCCCACGGCACCGCGTACGCCCTCACCGGCACGGAGAACGACCTGCTGACCAACGCCCTCGTCGGCACCCGGCAGCCCCAGACGGTCACCAAGGAATGGCTCGCCACCCTCCACCAGGGCACCCCCATCCGCTTCCCGCGACTCCCCGCGAACGTCGGCGCCCCCGCCGGGGTGCCCGGCCAGCTCTCCCAGGAGGAGAACAGGGTCGGCATGGTCCTGCGGACCGAGACCGGCGAGGGCACCAAGCACTACGTGGTGCTGCCCGGCAAGGTGCAGCCCGTCAGCGACTTCACCGCCTGGCTGCTCATCACCTCGCCCCAGACCGGCAAGCTCAACATGAACAGCCAGGCCCGCAGCGTCGGGCTCCAGGACTTCACCGCCGACCCCACCCCCTTCGCCGGACAGCCCGCCGACTGGCCCCAGCAGCAGGCCGTCCGGGTCAACGCGGCCGACTCCACCTCCGGCCGCGACACCGTGTGCAGCGTGCTCCGCGAGGTCTCCGGCGACAACACCACCACCCTCAGCACCTGGGCCGGCAAGGACTACCCGGCCGAGATCACCGCCGACGGCACCAGCACCTACGTCACCCCCGGCACCGGGCTGCTCTACACCCAGAGCCAGGGCACCGCGACCACCGCGGGCGGCCTCTTCCTGGTCACCGACACCGGCCTGCGCTACGCCGTCCAGAACAACGGGGACAGCGACAGCCGCACCTCCGACATCGGCGCGCAGGCCAAGAAGCCCGCCGACGGCACTCCCGAGCCCAGCGAGGCCCAGGTCAAGCTCGGCTACGAGAACGTCCGGCCCGCGAAGGTGCCCGCCGACTGGTCCGAACTGCTCGCCAAGGGACCCCGCCTCGACACCAACGGCGCCCGCCAGCCGCAGGGTTCGTGAGCGCGCACCTCCCACGCGACGACAACACGATGAGGAGCGCCGTAGGAGTGCTGCCCGCGAAGGCAACCCTGCTGACCGCCGCCGTACTGCTGACCACCCTCGGCACCGCCCCGCCCGCGCCCGCCCTCCACCTGGACGGCAGCGGCGAGTGCACCTACCCCGCCAAGACCGTCAAGGGCACGCCCTGGTCCCTCCAACGCGTGCTGCTGGACGAGCTGTGGCGCGGGACCGACAAGGGCAAGGGCGTCCGGGTGGCCGTCATCGACACCGGCGTCGACACCAGGAATCCCCAGCTCGCCCCGGCCGTCGACAAGGGGCTCGGCCGCGACTTCCTGACCAAGGGCAAGGGCGCCGACCCCACCGACGACCAGGTCGGCCACGGCACCAAGGTCGCCGGGATCATCGCGGCCCGCCCCCGCGCGGGCACCGGGTTCGTCGGGCTCGCCCCCAACGCCACCATCATCCCGATCCGGCAGAACGACGCGCGGAACAGCGGCGACTCCGACTCGATGGCCAGGGCGATCGACCACGCGGTGGCCAAGGGCGCCGGTGTCATCAACATCTCCCAGGACACCACCAAGCCGCTCTCCGGCACCTCCGCCCTCGCCGAGGCCGTACGCCGGGCCCTCGCGCACGGGGTCGTGGTGGTCGCCTCCGCGGGCAACGACGGCCTCGACGGCAAGGTCAAGAACACCTACCCGGCCGCCTTCCCGGGGGTCCTCGCCGTCGCCTCCTCGGACCGCAACAACGAACGCGCCCCCTTCTCCCAGGCGGGCTCCTTCGTCGGCGTCGCCGCGCCCGGCGTGGACATCCTGTCCACCGTCCCCGGTGGCGGCCAGTGCACCGACAACGGCACCAGCTTCTCGGCGCCCTTCGTCGCGGGGGTCGCCGCGCTCCTCAAGGAGAAGCACAGCGACTGGAGCCCGGCCCAGATCGTCACCCGCATCGAGCAGACCGCCGAACGCTCGGTCAACGGCCACGACAACTTCGTCGGCTGGGGCGTCGTCGACCCCGTACGTGCCGTCCAGGACTCCGACCTCGCCGCCGCACCGGCCAGCCCGACACCCGACCCCGGCCTGTCCAAGGCCCCCCTGCCCGACGTGGCGCCTTTCTCGCTGGCCGAGTCCCCCGAGGAGCGCGACCGCCGCTACGCGACCTACGCGCTCGGCATCGCCGTCGTCCTCGTCGCCGTCATAGCGGGCACCGCCATCGTCACGCGCGACCTGCGCCGCCGCCGAAAGGACCCCGCAGCGTGAGCTTCGGCCCACCTCCGTCCCTCTACACCGAGTCCGCCCGGTCCGCGGACAGGACTCGGGCCAGACGCCGCGGACGCCTGCTCGGCGGAGCGGCCGCCGTGGTGGCGGCCGCCGCCCTCGTCGCCGGGGCGGTGGCGCTGTGGCCGTCCGCCGGGGCCGCGGACGACGCGAACAGCGCGGCGACGGTGAAGCAGGCGCTGGACGAGGTGCGCGAGACGCACGAGACGGCCCCCGCCTCCCCCGAGGGCGAACCGGCCGTCCAGCACAACGAGGGAGATCTCACCGCCGCCACTCGCTACGGCCCCGGTCTCTGGGCCACCGACAAGCTCGCCGTACGCGGGGTGGCCAGCCGCCTGGAGGGCTACCGGATCGACCCCGGTCAGGACGGCACCGCCTGGTCCCTGAAGCTCGACGGCCACATCTGCGCCGTCAGCCGGGACATGACGGCCGATCACCGCACCGCCGTCGTCATCCAGCCGCCCCACCCCGGCGCCGCGGCCGGCAAGGGCATCTGCGACCAGGTCGTGTTCGTCGACCTCGACACCGGCAAGAAGCTGTGGCAGCGCAAGATGCCCGGCGCCGACTTCGCCTACGTCACCAACACCGACCTGGCGCTCACCAAGGGCGTCGTGGCCATCGCGTGGGGCCACGGCTCGGTCGCGTACGACATGGCGAGCGGCAAGAAGCTGTGGAACACCTCCACCGGCGCCTGCCAGGACCAGGGGTACGCGGGCGGGCGCGCGCTGCTCGCCCTGGTCAAGTGCGGCCAGTCCGGCGACGCCGCCTACCGGGTGCAGAAGCTCGACGCCCGCACCGGCAAGCCCCGCTGGACCTACCAGGTCTCCAAGGGCGTCCAGGGCGTCTACTTGCCCTCCGCCGACCCGCCCGTACTCGCGGTGGAGGCCGGGGACATCGACGTCACCGACCTGATCACCCTGGACGGCACCAACGGCCGCCGACGGGCCACCATCTCCATGAGCGGCTACGAGCCCCTGTGCGGCAGCACCGGCTTCTCCGGCCCGTTCTTCGGCGTGGTCGACAAGTGCCCCGGCCTGGTCGTCGGCCGGGACCGGCTGTACGTCATGTCCAAGGAGAGCGACGAGATCGACGAGCCGGCCAACCGCGTCGTCGCCTTCGACATCCAAAAGGGCACCACGGCAGGCAAGTTCGAGGGACGGCCCTTCCAGAACGTGGTCCCGCTGCGCGCCGACGGCGACGACCTCATCCTCTACCGGCGCAGCATCGACGAGGTCCAGCCCGCCGCCGTGGTCGCGTGGAACTCCCGTACGGACAGGGAGGTCCCGTACCTCCTCTTCCACGTCCCGGAGGACGACGAGGGGGCGCTCAGTGACCCCGAGCAGGGGCAGATCGTGTACGAGCACGGGCACGTCTTCTTCGCGGCCCGCGAGATGGAACGTGACGGCAAGCGGCCGAAGAGCCCGGTGCTTTCGGTTCTGGGCGTGGGGTCGGCGGGGCTGAAGCACTGAGATGACGGTTCGGCCGACGGGGAGGGCCCGGTGAGCCCTCCCGGCTCGTGCCCCTACTCGGAAGCGGCCTCGACCGCCCTCCCGGTCTCCTCGACGGCGATGAGGCCGCCGTTGCGCTCGGTGGGCGTCAGGTCGAACTCCCCGTCGCGGGCGCCGAGTACGAAGGCGTGCCACTCGGCCGCGGTGTAACGCAGCACGGTCTCGGGTTCGAGCGAGGACCGCATGGCCACGGCACCGTCGGGGAGGTGCGCGATCTCCACCCGCTCCTCGTGCTCCTCGGCGCCGGGCGCGCAGTGCCAGGTGACGCCGGAGATGTCGAGGGCGTACAGCTCGTCGCGCTCACGGTCCTTGCGCGCCTTCATCTCGTCAGCCGTCTCCGTCATGACGCGGCGACCCCTTTCCCACGTTTCAACGCTGTGTGCCGACAGTAGGCGTCACGGTACCGGGAGCCGGAACTCCCGTATGTTGACTTTGCAGTTGGAAGGGCCACCCGGAATGACTAGAGTGGCTCCGGGTGCCACGACTGTGGTACCGCACGGGGGCGGTGCGACGCTGCGGCACGCGGCGCGTGAACACGCAGCAGGGCTTGCCCGCCAGGAGGGCCGGGACGTCGGTTCCGGCGGACCCGTCGCGGTGGTGAAGGTCACCGTCGCAGCAAGAGGAGGGCAAGAACGTATGGCTTCGGGCGTTGACCTCAGCGCACACGCGCTCACCGGACTCGCGAACGACATCCGGGACTTCCACCACACGGTGAGCGAGCGCGTGACGTCCCTCAACCGGGTCGTCGACATGATCCAGGCCGGCTGGAAGGGCGCGGCGGGCAAGGAGTTCGACACCGTCCAGCAGGGTGTGAACAGGAACCTCAAGAAGCTCCAGGACGACCTCGTCGACCTGGAGGAGGCGATGCGGGCGAGCGTCGGCGGCTTCACCGACCAGGAGCAGGAGCGGATCTCCGACATCCGCAAGGTCGACAACTCCTACGAGGTCAAGAGCCGCATCACGGACCTCGCCTGATTTCCGCCGCATCCACGAGGGAGTAACGCATCATGAGCTACTCAGCAGACCGCACCGCAGTCAATTACGACACCGTCACCCAGGCCGCCAGCGACGTCCGCAGCACGGCCAAGAACCTGTCCGAACAGCTCGAGACCCTCATGCGCCGCGTGAAGGCCGTCGCCGAGACCTGGGAGGGCGAGGCGAAGACCGCCTACGCCGAGATCCAGCGCGACAGCAGCGAGCAGATGGACCAGATGACCCACAAGCTCGCCCGCATCGCCAAGCTCCTCGACGACTCGGTCGTCGGCTACCAGGACACGGACCAGGGGAACGCGGCCCGGTTCCGGATGCTGATGGGCTGAGCCGGGGCTTTGGAAGGGGCGCCACGCACATGCGTGGCGCCCCTTGGCATTTCACCCGAAAGAGCTAACTCTGGGGGGCCGTAGACCCCGGAGACCGCATCGAGGGCCGCCTTCGGGGTCCCTGAGCTAGTCCTTCTGGAGCGGCAGGTACTTCATTGTTGCCGGGTCGGGGAACTTGATGTCGTTCTCGCATTTGAGGAGCTTGACCATTTTGCGCGAGGACTGGAACAAGATGCGGAACTTCGCCTGGCTGCTCAGGTCCAGATCGCTCTGAAAGGAACCCGTTACGTAGAAGGGCCGGAGGTGATCTGACAACTCGCACTGGAAGTAGACATCGGCACCCCCGTACTCGGTAATGGCCTGCATGCCATTCCCGAGCTTGTACGCCTTGAAGGCGCTGTAGCTTTGATTCTGGTCCTCCGGGAACAACCTTCCTCGGTTCGGGCTGTATGTGATCGACAGTGCTCCGGATTCCGATTTGGAAGAGTTCTGGTCGTCGAGCAGGCATACATAAGCGGCATGGCGCTTCTCTGTCATGCTTTTTGCAGCCGCCGCATGTGACCTGGGCCCACCGGCGACGTGAAGGCTGTCGAAGTCCTCACTCTTCCGGGCCTCGTTGATCGTTGCGGCATCGAATACCCCCTCACACGCCTTCTTCAGCGCCGCCTCTCCACGAGGCTCCGCGTCCCCGCCGCCACATCCTGCGCAGGCAAGTGCTATCAGTGCCATACCGAGCGCGACCACACCAGATCGAGTCATCGGCGACCTCCGTCCGTGCGGTCCTGCACATTGGCCCCGCGGTCGTATGCGTTCAAGACGGCTTCAGTGAAGTCGTGTCCCTTGTGTTCCTGCATGTAGAGCAGCGCCGGCTTGACTGCCCGCGTCGTCCCGAGTTCGCTGAAGCGGCTGGCCGTCATCCTGTTCTTGTCAGAGAGGTCCGCTTCTTTTTCCTTCGTTTCTCGGTCCAGCTCGATACCCCACTGGGTTTCCGCCGCTCCGGCCGCTCCTTCCACCAGAGTGGGAACCACGAAAGCCGCGGCCGCCGACACAGCCGGTCCTCCCACAGGGAGCAGGATCAAGCCCGTTGCCAGGCCTGCCCCTTGGCTGATGCCGAATTTCTTCCATTCCGCTGATTCAGCGAGCTTGTCATTGATCTTGTCGGTGGCGTCCCCGTACTGTTTGTCGACAGCTGAGATGCGCGCTTCGTCCAGGACGCCGTGAACGTATCCCCCGTTCATGACGACCTTCTGCGCATCTTCAGGGGCATCTTGGTAGGCGTCCAGAGCGCCCAAGGTGAATGCCTGCTGAGCGGACGAAAGAATCTTGTAGCCGTCTTCGTCCTGGGCGACGTTGTAGAGGAAATGGCTTGCGGTTGTGTAGCCAAGATTCAGGTGGCCCACGCCGTCATGGTGGTACAGGCGACTGCTCCCGAGAGCCGATCCGCGTCCGCCCTCGTCCATCGTGGACCAGTTGAGGTCGTCCATGTAACCGGCCCCCATCCGGGCCAAGCTGTCACTGAGTCCGGGCTTTTGTTGGATGAGGTCGCTGTGCTCCGAAACAGTGCGCGCCACCTGCTCCATGACGTTCGCTGCCCTGTCATCACGGTGCAAGGAGCCGTCCGGGGCGTCGTACGGAGTTCCCAGGGTTGCCGCTTCCAAGGCATGCCCGAGTTCGTCGTAGCCGTAACCCTTCTGATCCTTGGCGAAGGGGTTTCCGTTCACCCACTCGCGATCCTCCAGGAGATATTTCAGATCGGGATCGGGCTTGGACGTGTGGCCCCAGTCCTTCGAGTAGAAGAGATCCTTCGCGGCGTCCGGGCTATGCCCCAGCGCCTCCATGTACCCCGCCATCGGGTCGACGCCCTGGTCGTTCTTCGAGTCGAAGTTCAGGTACGGCGATGGATCGCCCTCGGCCCGCCACAACTCGTTCGGCTTGTCGTCCTTGTGGGACTTTTCGTAGGAGATGAGCTTGTGGCCGTAGTCGTTGAGGAATTCGCGGTCGTAGGAGCCGTACCGCATCAGGCTGCTCATGACCTGGAACCCGAAGGGACCCTTCTGGGTCGTGCCGCGGGCCATGTCGAGGTAGTCGATCTGGTGGGAGCCCTGGGCGAGGACGTCCCGTTTCCAGTGGTCCATGGCGGGGCTGTCGACGTGGGACGCGGTGGCGAGGGTGAAACTCAGGGACTTCTGGATGTCGGCGGAAGCCTTGGTCTGGGCGTCGCCCGTCTGAACCCGGTCGGCGATCCGCGTCCAGAGTTCGAGCGTGCCCTTGCCACCGAGATGGGTGGCGAACTTCTCCGCGAAGTACGGATCGCCCTCGTGCTGACTGAGCAGGGTGTTGATCCGGCGCAGCTCGGCCGGGTCGAGGGAGTCCAGCGCGGACGCCATCCCCAGCTTGCTCCGCTTGCCGGTCAGCTTCTCCAGTTCCCGCAGGTCCCGGTCCGCCTGCTCGCGCCCCTTCTTGGCCGCCGCGATGCTGTCGTAGGTGTTCGGATTGAAGCCCTTGCCACGGCCGTTGTGATCCTGGGTGAGCGCCCAGTGCAACGTCTCGTCGGCCTCCGTGGCGGTGTCCAGCGCGGAACGGATACCGCTGCGGTACGCCTGGAGCGACTCCTGGTAGCCCTTGTTCAGCGCGGCCAGGTTCTCGGTCGGGGTGTCCGCCGGCGGATCGAAGTACACCTCGCCGGACGGCTTGATCGAGAGGTACTTGTCGCTCTCGATGTCATGCGTGAGGTTCTTCAGCTTCTTCTGCGCGCCGGCGAGGACCTCGTGGGCGTCGTCCAGGAGTTTGTAGACGTCCTGGGCCTCGTCCGCCGCGGCGGTGATCTGCTTGCCGACGTACCGCACCTTGCCGAGTGCCGCGGTGGCGCCCTCGCCCTTCCAGTCCGAGCCCTCCAGGTCCTTCTCCACCGTGTTGGAGTACTGCGTGTGGACCTTCTTGAAGCCCTCCGGCAGCTTGCGCCACTTGTTCACCGCCTCGGACAACTCGGTGAAGTCGGCGTGGAGAAGGGTGTGGTAGTCCAGCATGTGATCCCCGTTCGTGCCCGTTACTTCAGGCGTTCCCTGCTGTGGCGGGCCTTTTCTTGCTGCTCGCGGGCGGCGTACTCGTTGGCGCTGGTGCGAAGGGCGCCGGCGACGTCGTTCTTCAGGAGGTTCTCCACGTAGTCGACCTGGCCGCGCCACCTCGTCATGAACGTGGTGAACGCCGGGCCCGACTTGAAGCCCTTCAGGCTGCCGGCCACCTGACCGGTCTCCTTGCTCGCGGCGTCGTCCGTCTTCACGAACTCGGTGCGGGCGGTGTCGGCGTTCTTCGCCCGGTGACGGAGGAAGCCGGCGTCGGCGACCAGCCTCTTTCCCTCGCCGGTCCCACCCGGGTCCGCCGGGACGTGGTTCAGCTGCATGCCGCTGTGCTGTCTGGCGGCCGCCGTGGTCCGCGCCTGGCCCCACATCTCATCGAACGACATGTACGTCTTCTCTCTCCGGAGCCGTTGGCACTGGCTCGCTCACCGGTTCTGCTCCGTGCGGTGCTGCGGGTCCGACGGGGTCGGGACGTACGGGGGATAGGCGGGCGGGGGCGGTGCCATTGGCGTCCGGCGCCGGGACCGCAGTACACCGACCGTGACCACCGCCCCGATCAGCAGCGCGGCCGCTACCCCTACGCCGGTCCACAGGAGGGCGTTCCCACCTTCACTCGACTCCGCCGCCGCCTTCTCGTGCTTGGCGGGCGCCGTTGGCTTCGGCGCCTTGGGGGAGGGGGACTTGG
>NZ_MUNH01000250.1:0-1745 GCF_002154615.1 Streptomyces recifensis | reverse complement strand
CTTTCGTTTGGAGCAGGCCAGACCCCGCGAGCCCGGCAAGATCCAAACGAGAGGCCCTAGGGGGTGTCCCGGGGAGACGCCCCCTGGTTCCTCCTGTTGGCGTGGGCCGCCCAGTCGAGGATCTGCACGGCGGCCCCCGCTGCTTCGAGGCCCTGGCAGTGGCCGTGGTGGCGGCGGGCGATGCCGTCGAGGTCGAGGTGGGTGCCGAAGGCGGGGTGGGCGGCGAGGCGACGGGCGTACGACCACAGCGCGGTGAGGCCGGTGATCCGGTGCACGGCGGAGGCGTCGAGGTGGCAGCGGTGCACGGTGTCGAGCTGGACCAGGGAGACCCAGAGGTCGATGTCGGCGGCGGTGAGCCGGCCCCCGGCCAGGTACTCCTCCTCGGTCAGCCAGCGCTCCAGCCGGGACAGGGTGTCGAGGAGCACCTCCAGCGCGGCGGCCCGGCCGGCCGGGTCCTCGTCGGCGCGGCCCGCCCGCTGCGCGGCCTGTTCGATGCCCTCGGCGCAGAGCCGTTCCACGGCGTCGATGGTGGACTCCCAGCCGCAGGGCCGCAGCGGGGCGCCGCCGGCGCGCGGGAAGAGGTCCAGGTCACGCAGGATGTCGGGCGCATGGGTGCTGACGATCCGTCCGGACCAGGCGTCGCTGAGCACGGGGGCCGGCGCCGGGCCGGAGTAGCGGTGCGCGCTGGCCTCGTAGAGCGGGCGGAGCGCGGTGTGGCTGCCGTCCGGGGCGTCGGGGACAGCGGGGAGCAGGGTGACCGGACAGCTCGCGTCGAGACCGAGCAGACGGTGGCCGATGGCGAGGCGCAGTCCGTCGGGGTCGGCGGTGGAGAGGTGGAGCCGGTAGCGGTGCGGCACGGCGTAGTGGCCGCTGTGGGGGTCCTGGCCGAGCCGCCCCCGGAAGGCGGAGCTGTGCCGGACGGTCGGAAGGGCGGTCGGCGCGGTGATGGGCATACGTCTCCCCAGGGGCGAGGGCGCGCGCGGGCGCGCGCCTTGAGGGAACAGCGGCGGCTGACGTCGGGCGAGGAGTGACGAGGAGGGCGTGCGGGCGGGCGAGGGCCCGTCTCAGAGGCGCGGTCCGATGGCGCTGCACACGCGCAGCAGGTCGATGTGCAGGCGGGAGGTGAGGAGGGGGGCGCGCAACGGCGTACGGCCGCTGCGGCCGGTCACCGTCTCCAGGCGCGTCATGCGTCCCCACCTGTTCGCTCGACTTCCCAGGCTTGGAGTGTCGGCCCGCGCCGGACGCCGCGTCAAGAGGCTGTCCATCCCTGGGACGGTGCCTTACGTACCATCACCTCCATGAGCCTGATCCTCTCGATCGCCCGTCCCGACAGCGTGCGAAGCGTGCGCATGGACACCGACCGGGGCACCTTCGCCGCGTTCACGGCCGCTCCCCCGGCTCCGCGCGGTACGGCCCTGCTGGTGCCGGGTTTCAACGGCAGCAAGGAGGACTTCCTGCCGCTGCTGCCCGGCCTGGCCGAGGCGGGCTTCCGGGCCGTCGCCATCGACCAGCGGGGCCAGTACGAGACGGGTCCGGCGTCGGAGGCTCCGTCGTACGCACCGGAGGATCTGGCGTCGGACGTGACCGCGCTGGCGGGAGTGCTGGGGCCGGTGCATCTGGTGGGGCACTCGTACGGAGGGCTGGTGTCGCGCTTGGCCGTGCTGAACTCACCTTCGGCTGGGCATACTTGGAGGTCACTGACACTGCTGAACTTCGGCCCGGCGGCCGTGTCGGAGCCGACACGG
>NZ_MUNH01000249.1:0-13060 GCF_002154615.1 Streptomyces recifensis | reverse complement strand
CTGGCCGCCGACCGCGGCTGGCGCCCCGGCCACGGCGAGCTGGCCGACAGCGACTGGACCGCGCCGATGGTGGGCGCGGTGGCCGAGCGGGGCGTGCTGGCGGGGGAGCGGATCACCCGCGAGTTCCTCCGGGTGGCGCGGGGAGCGGTGGTTCCGGCGCGGCTGCCGGCGTAGCGGTACGGCGGGGCGCGGCGAAACGGCACCGGACGTCTGTCCGGTGCCGTACTCGTGTCCTGCTCAGCCGCAGCAGCCGCCCCCGCAGCAGCCACCGCCGCCGCCTCCGCCCGAGGGGGCCGGAGCGGCGGAGGAGCCGCCGACGGCCACCGCCGACAGCAGCTTGACCGTGTCGTCGTGGCCCTCCGGGCAGGTGGCGGGCGCGGCGGACTCCGCCATCGGACGGCTGAGTTCGAAGGTGTCGCCGCAGGTCCGGCAGCGGTACTCGTAGCGAGGCATGCGCACAGGTTAGCCGCCGGACCCGGCGAGCGGGGGAGTCACTCGGGCTTCGTGTCCGGCCCGGTGACGGCGCGTTTGTCCGGGGAGGTGAGGGCCGGGTCCTCGTGCTCGGCCTCGGGGTGCCGGGAGCGCCAGTAGGGGTTGTCGTGCGGGAGGGACGAGCCGACCCGGCCGTACATGCCGAAAGTCATCAGCAGCAGGCCGACGATGAAGGTGAAGAACACGTTCTGGATCTTGAACGCCAGGAAGTTGTTCTCGGTGCCCAGCAGACCCAGGTTCAAAAAGCCGCTCAGGATGAACAGCACGCCGAAGGCCATGTTCAGGGTCGAGGCGAAGTTGCCGCCGATCACCATCCCCGCCAGCAGGATCACGCCGACGCAGATGGAGAGCACGCTCAGCGCGCCGTTGGTGTTCAGGCCCGCGACCGTGTCGCTGCCGACGTTGAAGGCACCGATGTGGCCGACCAGGCCGAGGATGCCGAAGATGAGCAGGAACAGCCCGATCAGTCCCGCGCCGATGCGGTAGACCAGGTTCAGCTTGTGGTCGACGGGCAGGTGCTCGTCGAACACGGTGCGGCGCCGGGTGGACTGCTTGTCGCGTGAGTGCACTGCGTGTGCGGCCATGTCGCCTCCTTGGGGGCGCGTGCGGAGGCCGTCCCCGTCCCCTCAATACTCACCAGCACCCCACGTACCGGCAACAGGGGCGCCGCCGGGCGGGCTCAGTGCGCGGGGCCGCCGCGCTCCTCCCGGATCTGCGCGACCACCCGCGCGACCGTGCCGCGTACGGCCTCGGTCTCGGTGAGGAAGTGCCAGTAGTCGGGGTGCCGGCCGCTGTCCAGCGCGGCGACCGCGCGGTCCAGCCGGGCCACCGCCTCGTCCAGCGGGCGGGCGTGCCGGGGGTCGGGCGCGGTACGGCCCGTCATGGCGAGCCGCTGGGCGTCACGGAGCGCGAACCGGGTCCGTTCGATCTCCTGCCGGGGGTCCTTCTGGACGGCGTTCAGCCTGGCCAGCCGGTCCCCGGCGGCCGAGACCGCCTCGTCGGTGGTGTTCAGCAGGGCCCGTACGGTCGACAGCAGCGAGGTGGCGTCCGGCCAGCGCTGGGCCTCCCGCGCGGCGCGCGCCTCGGCCAGCTTGCGCTCGGCCTGGCGGACGTTCTCGGCGGCCTGCTCGGGCACGTGCTGGAGGTCCTGCCAGCAGGCGGCGGCGAACCGGCGCCGCAGCTCGCTCAGCACCGGCTCCACCTGGCCGCTACGGGTGGTGAGGGCCTGCGCGCGGGTGCTCAGGCTGACCAGGCGCCGGTCGATCTCGGCGGCGCGCTCCGGCAGCCGCTCGGCCTCGGCCCGGATCGCCCCGGCCTCCCGCTGTACCCGCTCGGCCCGCTCCAGCGTGGCCGCGACCCCGTGCTGCCCGGCGCCCTGGTTGAGCCGGGTCAGCTCGGGGGAGAGGGCGGCGAGGCGGGCGGCCAGGTCGTCCGCGCCTAGCCGCTTCTCGCGTACGGCGTCCAGGGCGTTGCTCGCGCCGAGCAGGGCCTGCCGGGCGCGCTCGACCGCGGGCGCCAGCCGGGCGAGCCGGGTCTCGGCGCTGCCGAGGAGGGGGCCGAGGGAGGCGGAGAAGCGGTCCAGCTCGCCCTTGACCCGGACCAGCTCGTCCTTGGCGGCGGTCAGCTCCGTACGGGCACGGTTCGCGGCGGCCGCGTCGAGGTCGTCACGGTCGAGATCCTGGGCGTCGACGGCCTGGATGTACCTCTGGCTCGCCTCGTCTATGCGCCGGCCGAGCGCCTCGAAGTCGGCGACGGCACGGCGGGCCGCGGGGGAGTCGTCGACCGCGGAGATGGTCTCGACGGAGATGCGCAGGTCGCGCTGGGCGGTGTCCAGCTCGTAGAACGCGGCCGCGGCCGCGTCCTTCGCCGCCTGGGCCTCCGCACGCTGGCTCTCGGCACGGCCGCCGAACCAGCGCCGGGTGCCGCCGCCGGCGAACGCGGCGGCCATGGTGAGGGCGGCCAGCACGGGCAGGCTCATCAGGGTGAGGGCGTCGCGCACGGGGGACGGCGGGTGCGGGTGGGTCTGCGCTGCTGACGTGCCCGGTGTCGCCGTCACATCCCTCTCCCGTGCTGCGGTTGGCCCTGGGTGGTGTCATTCTCCCACCCGTTGAAGACGAACACACGGCCCGGTCAGTTCGCCCCCGCCGCCATGCGTTCCGGGGTTTGCGGGGTACCGCCCGAGGCAAGGTAGGCTGTCGACTCGTCCCGGCCACGCGCCGGGTCGCGGGTGCGTAGCTCAGGGGTAGAGCGCCTGCCTTACAAGCAGGATGTCGGCGGTTCGAAACCGTCCGCGCCCACAGCGAGAAGTAGCAGGCCAGAAGCTTGTGACGGCCCTCCGGGAGTGTCCCGGGGGGCCGTTTTCGCCGTCCGGAGCGACTACTGCGCCCGTACCGGCCGCCCCCGTACCTCCAGGCTGTCCAGCAGCTCCGCCGTGGCCTGCGTGACGGCGTCCACGGCACGGTCGAACGCCTCGCGGTTGTGGGCGGCTGGGGCCCGGAAGCCCGAGACCTTGCGTACGTACTGCAGCGCGGCGGCGCGGATGTCGTCCTCGGTGGCCTCACCGGGCAACACCGGCGGCCGCAACGTCTTGATACTCCGGCACATGTCTCAAGTCTGCTCCAACGGGGCCGCGCGTGAAGGATGATCGCGCGAGGCGGCCACCCGGATGTCGGGGCCGACCACAGGAGAGGACACGTTCATGACGAACAGGCCCACGGTGGCGATACTCGGTCCCGGCGGCATCGGCGGACTTCTCGCCGCGCTGCTGTCCCGCTCCGGGCACCGGGTGATCTGCCTGGCGCGGGAGGGCACGGCGGAGGTGCTGCGCCGGGACGGAATCCAGGTGCGCAGCGGCCAGTTCGGGGACTTCCACGCGGGCGTGGCGGCGGACACCGAACTGCGCGAGCCGGTGGACGCCTGCCTGATCACCGTCAAGCACACCACGCTGGACGCGGCCCTGACCCGCGTACCGCCCGCCGTGCTCGGTGACGCCCTGGTGGTGCCGCTGCTGAACGGCGTCGAACACCCGGCGTCGCTGCGCGGGCGGTACGCGCCCGAGCTGGTCGTCCCCGCGACGATCCGGGTGGAGTCCACCCGGGTCCTGGCCGGGGACGGCGAGGGCGTGGTGATCGAACACGGCAGCCCCTTCACCGAGGTCGACCTCGCGAGCGCGACGACGGTACGGCCCCGCGTGGACGCCCTGGCCTCGGCTCTCACGGCGGCGGGGGTGACGGCGCGCGTGGTGGACGACGAGACGGCGGCCCTGTGGGCCAAGATGGCGTTCCTCGCCCCGTTCGCCCTGCTCACGACGCGGTACGGCGTGCCGGTCGGCGAGGCCCGTACGCGCTACCGCGCCGAGCTGGAGGCCCTGGTGGCCGAGGCGGCCGAGGTCGGCCGCGCGTGCGGTGCCCCGGTGGACCCGGCCGGGTCCCTCGCCCGCTACGACCTGTTCCCGGCGGCGGCCAAGTCCTCGATGCAGCGGGACGCGGAGGCGGGCCGGGCGCTCGAACTCGACGCGATCGGCGGGGCGTTGCTGCGCGCCGCGGCGCGGCACGGGGTGGCGGTGCCGGTGACGGCGCGGTTGGTGAGGGAGCTGGGCGGCGCCGGCGCCTGAGGCCACTCGTTCGAATGAACTGCCCGGCGCAGCTCGCCACTGAAAATCGAACAGGCGTACCATTGCCGTGTGTCTGAGTCCCATGGATTCCCCAGTGACCTGCTCGCCGGGCAGGAGGAGCTGCATCAGATCAGGGCCGAGCTGTCGGCCCTGCTCAGGCGGCTGCCCTGGTCGGTCGAGCCGCTGGACGGCTTCACCGACGACACCGGCTGGCGCAAGATCGAACGCCCCGCGTCCCCCGGCTGGACCGCCGACGAACAGGCCGAGGTCGAAAAACTCCGCCGCCGCGAACACGAACTGGCCGTCTTCATCACCGGTCACCGCTACTGGACCGAGATAGCGGCGGCGGACCGCGTCCAGGCCCGCTCGGAACTGAAGCACGCGCACGAGCAGGACTAGCTCCGGCCGGGACACGGCTCCGGGGCCGGCACGGTGCGGTGGCGCGAACGCCCGCTCAGGACTCCGCGGGGCGTCGGCGCATCAGGTACGCCGCCGCCGCGCCCGCACCGGTGAGGGCCGCGACCGAGACCGCCGTGGCCAGCCAGGCTGTGCCGAGCCAGCGGGTGCCGTAGTAGCCGAGGGCCGCGCTGTAGGCGGCCCAGGAGAGGCCGGCGAGGGCGGACCAGGGGACGAAGTCGCGGGCGCGGCGGTGGGCGGCGCCCGCGCAGAAGGAGACGACCGAGCGGCCGGCGGGGGCGAAGCGGGCGAGGACCACCAGGGCCCCGCCGCCGCGCGAGAGGGCCTCGCCGAGACGTTCCTGCGCATGGGTCAGCCGTCGGGAGCGGGCGATGGCGCGGTCCAGCCGCTCACCGCCCCGCCAGGCCAGCCGGTACGCGACCAGGTCGCCCAGCACGGAGGCCGTCGTCGCCAGCAGGATCAGTACCAGGATGTCCGGCACGTCGTGCGGGACCCGCCCCGCCGCCGCACCCGTTCCGGCCGCCGCCGCGGTGGCGGCCGCGATGACCAGGACGCCGCTCGGCAGCACCGGCAGGAAGACGTCGAGCAGGACCGAGACTGCCACCACGGCATAGATCCATGGACCGGTCGCCAGTGACCCGACGCTCTCCAGCACGATTACTCCCCGTCATTCCCCCGATTACAGCCATACAGCGTACGCCTGGCCGGTGACAGGAGGTTCATGGGGGGATCAAGTGATCATCACAACATGTTCACGGCCGTCGCGTCGAAATGCCCCATACATCGCCCTTCACCCGTGCGGCGCGCCCACGGGGCGGCCGGGAGTCATGTCCCGTACCAACGTGTGGGGGGCTCCTGCGATCGCGGAAGAGAAGGTGTGCTCCATGCTGGCGACCCTGAGCGCGGTGACGGCCGCGGTGCTGCTGGGCGGCACCGCGGGTGGCTACACCGTCGACGCCGAGGGCCGGTTCGCCCCGCCCGCCGCCTTCGTCCCGTCGGCAGCGGTGACGTACGACCAGTCCTACGTCCCGGCCGCCGCTTCCATCCGGGTACGCCAGCACACCGGCGCGGGCGGTGCCACCACCATCGGCCTGCGCATCACCGGCGTACGCCCTCATCACTCCTTCGGGGCCTTCGTGCACCAGCACCCCTGCGGCACCCTCCCCGCCGACTCCGGCCCCCGGTACCAGAACCAGCCCGGCGCCACCGGCGACAACGAGGTCCGCCTCGGCTTCACCACCGACGCGCGGGGCACCGGCGGCGCGACCGACCAGCACACCTGGGGACTCCGGCGCGGCGAGGCCGCCTCCGTGGTGATCCAGGACCGGCCGGGGGACGGTGCCACCCGCGTCGCCTGCTTCACGGTCCCCTTCGGCTGGGTCACCGGCTGACCGCGCAGCACCGACACCAGGATGCCGGGCGGGTGCTGCGGATCCATGGGACAGCCACATGTGGGACGGCCACATGGAGGACGCGCCCACACCCCGGCTGATGGGCGGGGGCCGCGGTGGCCGGGCTGCTCGGCCGGTCCGCGGAGGCGAGCGGCAGACGAGCGGGCAGCGGACGAAGCGGGGCGGGGCGAACCTCGTCCCGCCCCCTCCCGTACCGGGTCTCAGGCCGCTATCGGCTCCCGCGTCCGCTCCCCCTCCGGCGAAGCGACCCGCCGGGAGGCCACCAGCCGGTCCAGGCCGAACGCGCCCGACCCCGTGAAGATCAGCAGGAAGAAGGTCCAGCAGAACAGCACGGACAGTTCGCCGCCGTTCTGGATGGGCCAGAAGGCCGCCTGCTGGTGGACGTCGAAGTAGGCGAAGGCCATGGAGCCGGAGGCGAGGAGGGCGGCGCCGCGGGTGCCGAGGCCCAGGAGGACCAGGGCGCCGGCGACGAGCTGGATGAGCGCCGCGTACCAGCCGGGCCAGCTGCCGGCCGCGATCGTGCCGCCGTGGGTGCCCGCCGCGCCGCCGAGGACGCCGAAGAGCGAAGCGGCGCCGTGCACGGTGAACAGCAGGCCGATGACGATGCGGAAGAGCCCGAGCGCGTACGGCTGGGCGGCGTTGAGACGTGCGGACATGGGGGGAGGTCTCCTCTTTCGGGGGAAGGCCCAGGTTAGGTAAGCCTCACTCATGCTTGCAAGTTCAACATTCGGCCACCATGGCAAAACGGCGACGGCCCGCCCCGGCCGGCGAGGCCAGGACGAGCCGTGGACGTGGAGACGCGGGGGTGGGTTTCCGTCAGCAGCCCGACAGGTAGTTCGTCAGCGCGCTCTTCTCCGCCGAGTCCACCGAGAGGTTGTAGTAGTACTTCACCTGCACCCACGCCCGGACATAGGTGCACCGGTACGAGGTGAGGCTCGGCATCCAGGTCGCCGGGTCCTGGTCGCCCTTGGCCTGGTTCACGTTGTCCGTGACCGCGAGGAGCTGTGGCCGGGTGACGTCGTTGGCGAAGCCCTGCCGCTGCGCCGTCGTCCACTTGCTCGCACCGGAGTCCCACGCCTCGGCCAGCGGGACGAGGTGGTCGATGTCCACGTCGGAGGCCGCGCTCCAGGTGGCACCGTCGTACGGGGAGTACCAGCTGCCGCCGGTCGCCACGCAGGCAGAGTCGGTCGTGACGTTCGTGCCGTCCCGCTTGAGTATGTACTCGCGGGTGTTGCAGGTGCCGCTGATCGTGATCCAGGTCGGGAACAGGTCCCGGTTGTAACCGGTGCGGTTCTCGGTGGCCACGGTGAGCTGCGAGAGGTAGCTCCGGGCGGTGGCGCCGCTGACCGGGGTGGGCAGGGCGGCCGAGGCGGTCGGCGGGTTGAGGAGTGCGGCGGAGGCGAGCAGACCGGTGGCCGCGGCGACGACACCGAGTCGTCGACGCGCGTAGAACCGGGACGAGCGGGACATGCGGAACATCGGAACTCCCTTGTGGGGTAGGAGTGTTGGCGCGCGGGCAGGGGAATGCTCGCCAGGTGGCGTTGCGGTGGGGTGAGCGCCCGGTTAGAAGCTAGTGACGCGTCCATGACACGACAAGGTTCAGGACGGAACTTTCACGTCCCGTACCATGGGCGGTGCAGAAGGGGAGTAGCTCTTCGCCGGACCGTCGACATACTGCTCAGCGAGCCTGAGCCGGCGCCCGGAGGCGGAATCCCGTGGGACCCGCCAGCGAGACCTTCGGCAAGCAGTGCACGCCCGTGCCCTCAAGGTGCGGGTGCCCGATGTGCTGCCGTGCCGAGGTGTCTCACGCGTGAAACGCGCACTCTCGGCGGGGCGGCCCCGACCGATTGAGGAACCTTGATCAGCATTACCGTGACGGCGCTCGTCTTCGGCGTCATCTTCCTCGCCGAACTGCCGGACAAGACCGCGCTCGCCGGCCTCGTCCTCGGCGCCCGTTACCGCGCGTCGTACGTCTTCGCCGGTGTCGCCGCGGCCTTCCTGGTGCATGTCGTGCTCGCCGTCGCGGCGGGCAGCGTGCTGACCCTGCTCCCGCAGCAGATCGTGCACGCCCTCACCGGCGTCCTCTTCCTCGGCGGCGCGGCCGTGCTGCTGCTGAAGAAGGACGAGGGCGAGGAGGAGATCAAGAAGCCCGCCGACCAGTCCTTCTGGAGGGTCGCCGGTACGGGCTTCATGCTCATCCTGGTCGCCGAGTTCGGTGACCTCACCCAGATCATGACCGCCAACCTCGCCGCCCGCTACGACGACCCGCTCTCCGTCGGCCTCGGCGCGGTGCTCGGCCTGTGGGCGGTGGCCGGTCTCGGCATCGTCGGCGGAAAGGCCCTGATGAAGCGGGTGCCCCTGCGGCTGATCACCCAGATCGCGGCCCTGCTGATGATCGGCCTCGGCGTCTGGAGCCTGTACGAGGCGATCGCGGGCTGACGCCGGTTCGGGGGCCGGGGTGCCGGTGGGCGGGTGCGCGGGGCCGGCTGAGCCTCGCGTCCTGGACGCCCCCGGCGCGCCGCCGCCGACCCTCGGGGGAGGCGTGGTGGCGGGATGCCGTCCTCGTTTTGTACCGTGGAGGAACAAAGTGGCTCCCGCCCGCTTCCCCTGACCGGCGGGCGGGGCCGCCTTGTCCCCGACAGGGACCCCGCCGCACGCCCTGTCCCCACAGGGCCCCTCGACCGGGGCCCTCGCGTCTTTGGAGCTGCCGATGGCCACCGAACCCGCCGTTCTCACCGCCCGCGCCCTCCTGCTCGACATGGACGGCACCCTCGTCAACTCCGACGCCGTGGTCGAGCGCATCTGGCGCCGCTGGGCCGCCACCCAGGGCCTCGACGGCGACGAGGTGATGAGCGTCGTGCACGGCAGGCAGGGCCACGCCTCCATGGCGCTGCTGCTGCCCGAGCGCCCCGTCGAGGAGAACCTCGCGGACAACGCCCGCATGCTCGCCGAGGAGACCGCCGACATGGACGGCGTGGTCGAGGTCCCCGGCGCGACCGCCTTCCTCGCCGCCCTCGCCGGCACCCCGCACGCCCTGGTCACCTCCGCCGACGTGGCCCTCTCCACCGCCCGCATGGCCGCCGCCGGCCTCCCCCTCCCCGCGGTCCGCGTCACCGCCGAGTCGGTCGGCGCCAGCAAGCCCGAACCCGAGGGCTTCCTCAAGGGCGCGGCGGAACTCGGCGTCGATCCCGCCGACTGCGTGGTCTTCGAGGACTCCGGCGCGGGCATCGCGGCGGGCCGCGCGGCGGGCATGCGGGTGGTGGGCGTCGGCCCGCGCGCCGGGCAGCACGGGCCGGACGCCCTGGTGAAGGACCTCACCGAGGTGCGCGTGGAGCCGCAGGAGGACGGCACGATCCGCCTTCTCATCGGCTGACCGCCCGCGCAAGCCGGGGCCGCCTGCCCCCGCCCCCGACAGGCCGGGGCCCCCTCGACCGCCGAACATGGGAGCAGGCAACCGAGGGCTGGGAGGTCTTCATGGCCTTGGACACGCATGGCGCCGCCGAAGAGGTGCGCCGGGGTGAGCACATCAGCGGGAATGTGCTCGTCTCCATCGGGGCCCTGCTGCTCGGGCTGTTGCTGGCCGCGCTGGACCAGACGATCGTGTCGACGGCGTTGCCGACCATCGTGAGCGAGCTGGGCGGGCTGGAGCATCTCTCCTGGGTCGTCACGGCGTATCTGCTGGCGTCGACCGCGGCGACCCCGTTGTGGGGGAAGCTCGGGGACCAGTACGGGCGGAAGCGGTTGTTCCAGCTCGCCGTCGTGATCTTTCTGATCGGGTCCGCGCTGTGCGGGACGGCGCAGAACATGCCGCAGCTCATCGGGTTCCGGGCGCTGCAAGGGCTCGGCGGCGGCGGTCTGATGGTGCTGTCGATGGCGATCGTCGGCGACATCGTCCCGCCGCGTGAGCGCGGCCGGTACCAGGGGCTCTTCGGGGCCGTGTTCGGTGCGACCAGCGTGCTCGGGCCGTTGCTCGGCGGGTTGTTCACCGAGCACCTGAGCTGGCGCTGGGTGTTCTACGTCAACCTGCCCGTCGGGATCGTCGCGCTCGTCGTCATCGCCACCGCCCTGCACATCCCGCGCCGTACCTCCCGGCACACCATCGACTACCTCGGCACCCTGCTGATCGCCTCCGTCGCCACCTGTCTGGTCCTGGTCGCCTCGCTAGGCGGGACGACCTGGTCCTGGGCGTCCGCCCAGATCATCGGCCTCGCCGTCCTGGGCGTACTGCTCGCCGTCGCCTTCGTCGGCGTGGAGCGGCGGGCCGCCGAGCCGGTGCTGCCGCTGAAGCTGTTCCGCATCCGCACCTTCACCCTCGCCGCCGTGATCAGCTTCATCGTCGGCTTCGCCATGTTCGGCGCGATGACCTACCTGCCGACCTTCCTCCAGATCGTGCACGGTATCTCGCCCACCATGTCCGGCGTGCACATGCTGCCGATGGTGGTCGGACTGCTGCTGACCTCCACCGTCTCCGGGCAGATCGTCAGCCGCACCGGCCGCTGGAAGGTGTTCCCGGTCGCGGGCACCGCCGTGACCGCCCTCGGGCTGCTCCTGCTGCACCAGCTCGACGAACACAGCTCCACGCTGGAGATGAGCCTGTACTTCTTCGTCTTCGGCCTCGGACTCGGTCTGGTCCTCCAGGTGCTCGTCCTCATCGTGCAGAACGCGGTGTCCTACCAGGACCTCGGCGTCGCCACCTCCGGCGCCACCTTCTTCCGGTCCATCGGCGCCTCCTTCGGCGTGGCCATCTTCGGCACCGTCTTCTCGGGCCGCCTCGGCGACAAGCTCACGGAGGCCTTCCAGGGCGTCCGGCTGCCGGCCGGCGTCTCGCCCGGCGCGCTGGAGGCCGACCCGCGCGGCATCGGCGCGCTGCCGCCCCCGCTGCGGCCCGCCGCGCTGCACGCCTTCTCCGCGTCCATCACCGACGTCTTCCTCTACGCCGCCCCGGTCGCGTTCCTCGGCTTCGTGCTGGCCTGGTTCCTCAAGGAGGACCGGCTGCGCGGCTCGGTCACCGCGCCGGACGCCTCCGAGACCATCCCGCCCAACCCGGTCCACCGCTCCTCCTACGAGGAGGTGTGCCGCGCGCTGTCCACGCTCGGCACCCGCGAGGGGCGGCGGGAGATCTACCGGGAGATCACCGCCCGCGCCGGGTACGACCTGCTGCCCGCCGCGAGCTGGATGCTGCTGCGGATGCGCAAGCACGGGTCCGTGGAGCCGTACGTCCTCGCCGAGCGGGCTCCCGTGCCGCTCGGCACGGTGCTGGCCGCCGCCCGGCAGGTCGAGGAACGGCGGCTCGCCGCGCGTGACGGGCTCGAGCTGTCGCTCACCCCGGCCGGGGCGGAGGTCGCCGGGCGGCTGGCCAAGGCCCGCGAGGACTCGCTGTCCGACCTGCTGGGGGACTGGTGGGGGCCCGGACGGCCCACGGATCTCGTGCAGTTGGTGAAGGAACTCACCGCCGAGCTGTGCGGCTCCGAGCGGGAGCGTCCGCAGCTACGGAAGCCTGGCTGAGGTCCTTGGTGAACCAGTGCTCGGCGTACGGGTCCTCGTTGTGCCGTTCCGTCTCGGTGTAGCCGAGCCGGGCGTACAGGGTGCGGGCTTCCACCAGGTCCGTGCGGGTGTCCAGGATCATCCGGCGGGCGCCGAGGGCACGGGCGGCCTCCTCGGCGGCGCGGACCAGCGGGGCGGCGCCGCCCCGGCCGCGCGTGTGCGCGTACAGGAAGACGCGGGTCAGTTCCGCGGTGTCCGGGGCGAGCAGGCGTACGCCCGCCGAGCCGGCCGGTTCCCCTCCGTACCGCGCGACCAGCAACTCGCCCGTCGGCGGGGCGAGTTCCGCGCCGGTGCGGGCCGCGATCCCCCGCTCCAGCTCGGCCGGGTCGGTGCGGTGTCCCTCGTGCAGCAGGTACCAGCGGTCGCTGACCTCGGTGTAGTACGCCCGCCAGAGGGCCGCGGCCACCGGCGAGTCGTACGGTTCGGGGGCGATGGTCCACGTCGTCATGCGGGCCATCCCAGCGGGGGCGCGGGGCGCGGGGCAAGCGGGTTTCAGGCGCCGGTGCCCTTCAGGCGGCGCCACTCGGCCACGACCTCGTCCACGTCGTACGGCTTCTTGCCCAGCGGCGGGCCCGGCGGGGGACGGAACATCATGTCCCGGATCTTGACGTTGACGGCCGTGATGATCTCCCGGACGGCACGCTCCGAGGGTGCCGCGTACGCCGCCGCGAGCGCGTCCTCGGCCTCCTTGCGCAGGGCGAGCGCCGGGGGCAGTACCGCCAGGCCCTCGCGAGCCATCTTCCGCTTGACCCACCACAGTTCGTCGTACGCGCTGTCCAGTCCGGCAGGCAGGGGCTCACCGGTGCCGGGCAGCTCGTCGAACTCGCCGCGGCGCTGGGCGGCGTTGATCTGGTGGTCGACCCAGGACTCGAACGGGATACGCGGTGGCTTTCGCTCGGTCATGCCCCCCATTGTGCCGGACGTGGACGAGCCGGGCGTTCTATCATGCGGCGGCGGTGCGGCGATCAGGGGTCCGCGCCAAGGGGCTTCAGGGGGAACACGCGTGCTCGAACTCACCATGGCCGCCGTCTCCAGCGAGGAAGCGGGTGCCACGGCCGGCATGACGATGGCCGAGGCACCCAGCGAACCGGGTGCCGCGCTCCGCGTGGGCCGGGACGGCGCGGTGTGCCGGCTGGTCACCCCGGAGGACTGGCTCTTCGTCTCCCGCGTCCACCTGGAGTTCCTCTGCGGACCCGACGGCGGCTGGCAGCTCTCCTGGCTCCACGGCTCCCAGCCCGACCCCTCCTCCGAGGTCCGCCTCACGGTCGGCGAATACGCCCAGACCGTCCCCTACGGCGGCTCCGTCCGCCTTCCCCGAGGAGCCTCGGGCGAGGTGGTCATCCAGGACCGAACGGCCCCCCGCAGCGTGAACGTGGGCTTCTACCACGAGGTCTAGCTGCCGCCGGCCCAGCGATGAGGCGTGGCTGCCGCCGGCTCCACGAGGTGAGGTGCGTGTCCCCTCCGGGGCGTTGCGGGGATGCCTGAGCAGGGCGGGCCTTCGGGCCGGAGGCCGGCGGGTTCGCGTACGGACGGGGTTCCGGGCCGGTGTCGCCTCTGCGGGCCAGGGTGCCCGCCGGGGCCC
>NZ_MUNH01000248.1:0-2602 GCF_002154615.1 Streptomyces recifensis | reverse complement strand
CCTGGAGGCCGCCCGGCAGGTTTCCGAGGACCACCACCGGGCCCTCCTCCACGCGCTCCGCGCCGCCGGGATCACCCCCTGACCGGCACCCCGCTCACCCGCAGGGGTGTGAAACGGGACCGAATCAGCGGGTTGGCGACGATGGTCTTGGCAAGGGCGTCCAAGAGGCTTACTTTCGTCCCTCTACGGCCCGTTTCTACGGGCGTAGAGGCTCGGACGCCGCGTCGAAGGAGCAGCTCATGGCCAACGTCGTACGTGCCGCACTGGTTCAGGCCACCTGGACCGGCGACACCGAGTCCATGATCGAGAAGCACGAGGAGTACGCCCGTGAGGCCGCGCGGCAGGGCGCGAAGATCATCGGGTTCCAGGAGGTCTTCAACGCTCCCTACTTCTGCCAGGTGCAGGAGCCGGAGCACTACCGCTGGGCGGAGCCGGTGCCGGACGGCCCGTCCGTGACCCGGATGCGGGAGCTGGCCCGCGAGACCGGCATGGTGATCGTCGTCCCGGTCTTCGAGGTCGACGGCTCCGGGTTCTACTACAACACCGCCGCCGTGATCGACGCGGACGGCGGCTACCTCGGCAAGTACCGCAAGCACCACATCCCCCAGGTCAAGGGCTTCTGGGAGAAGTACTACTTCAAACCCGGCAACCTCGGCTGGCCCGTCTTCGACACGGCTGTCGGCAAGGTCGGCGTCTACATCTGCTACGACCGCCACTTCCCCGAGGGCTGGCGTCAACTGGGACTCAACGGAGCCCAGCTGGTCTACAACCCGTCCGCCACCCACCGCGGGCTCTCCGCCCACCTCTGGCAGCTGGAGCAGCCCGCCGCGGCCGTCGCCAACGAGTACTTCGTCGCCGCCATCAACCGGGTCGGCCAGGAGGAGTACGGTGACAACGACTTCTACGGCACGTCGTACTTCGTCGACCCGCGCGGCCGGTTCGTCGGCGAGGTCGGGGACGACAAGACCGACGAACTCCTCGTCCGCGACCTGGACTTCGACCTCATCGACGAGGTCCGGCAGCAGTGGGCGTTCTACCGCGACCGCCGCCCCGACGCCTACGAGGGGCTGGTGAACCCGTGAACGACCTGTACGCCCGTCACCGGGGCGTCATGCCCGACTGGCTCGCGCTCTACTACGACGACCCGCTGGAGATCACCCACGGCGAGGGCCGGTACGTCTGGGACGCCCAGGGCAACCGCTACCTGGACTTCTTCGGCGGCATCCTCACCACGATGACCGCGCACGCACTGCCCGAGGTCACCAAGGCGGTGACCGAGCAGGCCGGGCGGATCATCCACTCCTCGACCCTCTACCTCAACCGCCCGATGGTCGAACTGGCCGAGCGCGTCGCCATGGTGAGCGGCATCCCGGACGCGCGGGTCTTCTTCACCACCTCCGGCACCGAGGCCAACGACACGGCCATGCTGCTCGCCACCACCTACCGCCAGGGCAACACGGTCGTGGCGATGCGCAACAGCTACCACGGCCGGTCCTTCGGCGCGGTCGGCATCACCGGCAACCGCACCTGGTCCCCGACCTCCCTCTCCCCGCTCCAGACCCTGTACGTGCACGGAGGTGTCCGCACCCGCGGCCCGTACGCCGGCCTGGACGACCGCGCCTTCATCGACGCCTGCGTGGCCGACCTGCGCGACCTCCTCGGCCAGACCCGGCCCCCGGCCGCCCTGATCGCCGAGCCCATCCAGGGCGTCGGCGGCTTCACCTCCCCGCCGGACGGTCTGTACGCGGCGTTCCGCCAAGTCCTCGACGAGCACGGCATCCTGTGGATCTCCGACGAGGTCCAGACCGGCTGGGGCCGTACCGGCGAGCACTTCTGGGGCTGGCAGGCGCACGACCAGAGCGGCCCGCCGGACATCGTCACCTTCGCCAAGGGGATCGGCAACGGCATGTCCATCGGCGGGGTGATCGCCCGCGCCGAGATCATGAACTGCATCGACGCCAACAGCATCTCCACCTTCGGCGGCACCCAGATCACCATGGCCGCCGGACTGGCCAACCTCGGCTACCACCTCGAGCACGACCTCCAGGGCAACGCCCGCCGGGTCGGCGGCCTGCTCATCGAGCTGCTGCGCGGAGTCACCGCCGGGCTGCCCGGCGTCCGCGAGGTGCGCGGGCGGGGGCTGATGATCGGCATCGAGCTGGTGAAGCCGGGCACCGACGAGGCCGACCCGGCCGCGGCCGCCGCCGTCCTGGAGACCGCCCGCCGCAACGGCCTGCTCATCGGCAAGGGCGGCGGCCACGACACCAGCGCCCTGCGCATCGCCCCGCCGCTGACGCTCACCGTCGCGGAGGCCGAGGAAGGCGCGGCGATCCTCGAGAACGCGCTGAGGAGCACGTACTAGAGACGGGGTACAGCGGATGACCACGACCTCGGGTTCCCGGCACACGTCCTGGCGGCCGGAGGAACCGGCCCTGTCCGTCCGGCAGGTGCTCACGCTGGAGNNGGCCGCCGACGTGGGCGTGATGCTCACCGGCGGCGAGATGGTGCTCACCACCGGGGTGCTGCTCGCCGGGGACGAGGCCAAGCAGGCCGCGTACGTCCAGTCGCTGCACCGGGCGGAGGCCGCCGCCGTCGTCCTCGG
>NZ_MUNH01000247.1:244-25646 GCF_002154615.1 Streptomyces recifensis | reverse complement strand
GACGGCACCCCCGTCTCCCTCGCCGGCATGAACCCGCTCATCGGCGGCCAGATCCAGGTGGACATCGTCTACACCCCGGCCCACCTGCGCGGCCACGGTTACGCCGCCGCCGTCTCGGCCGAGGTCAGCCGCGCCGCGCTGGCCGCCGGCGCGCGGGAGGTCGTCCTCTTCGCCGACCAGTCCAACCCCACCAGCAACGCCCTCTACCAACGCCTCGGCTACCGCCCGTTGAGCGACTGGTCGGGATACGACTTCGTCCCCGCCGGCTGAGCGCACTCCCGGGCGGGCCCGGACGGCGTCAACCGGGCCCGGCCGGTGACTGCTCAGCCCGTGCGGGCGGCCTCCGGTTCCGCCACGCGGACCTCGGCGGGCGTCCGCAGGCTCCGCACCTGCGGAGCCAGCAGCGCCGCCGCCGTGGCCAGCACCACCAATGCCGCGCAGCCGGTCAGGGTCCAGCCAGTGCCCGTCTCCGAGGCGATCGGGCCGGCGACGAGGATGCCCAGGGGGGCCAGGGCGAGGGAGCCGAACCAGTCGTAGGAGGTGACGCGGGAGAGGACGTGTTCGGGGATCTCGCGTTGCAGGGTGGTCGACCACAGGACGCCGTAGACGTCGTTCGCCACGCCCGCCCCGAACATGGCGGCCGCCGTCACCCAGAGGGGGGCGCCGAGGCCGAGCAGGAGCATCGGGACGGCGGCCGGGAAGGTGCTCAGCACGGCCACGAGGATGGGGCGCCGGACTCGTACCCGCGCCGCGAGGCCCGCGCCCGCGATGGTGCCGAGGGCCTGGGCGCCCACGATGACCGACCAGCTCCGGGCCCCGCCCTGGTGTTCGACGGTGAGCGGGCCCAGGACGCCGACTTCGGCGTTCAGGGCGGCGATCACGACCGCGTACTGGGCGACGACGACCCACAGCCACTGTCGGGAGGCGAACTCACGCCAGCCCTCGCGGAGTTCGGTCCGGCCCGAAGCCCGTACACGCGGCCGTCCGGTGACCTTCAGGCGCGCGGTGAGGGCCGCGCTGACGAGGAAGGAGGCGGCGTTGAGGGCGAGGGCCCAGCCCGCGCCGACCAGGGCGACGGTCACACCGGACAGGCCGAGACCGAGGAGGAGGGAGGTGTTGGTGCCGACGCGGAGGAGGCCGTTGGCCCGCTGGAGCCGGTCGGCGGGGACGATCAGGGGGACCAGGCCCTCCATCGCGGGAGCGAAGAGGGAGTTCGCCGTACCGGCCGCCACCGCGAGGAGGCACATCGCGGGCAGCGGGGCGTGCCCGGTCAGCACGATGGCGGCGAGGGCCGCGTACGCGCCGGCGCCCAGGACGTCGGCCAGCATCATCAGCCGCGACCGTGACATCCGGTCCGCGATCACGCCGCCCACCAGGACGAGCGCCAACTGCGGCAGTGCCTGGCAGGCCAGCACCAGCGACAGCCGTCCCGCGCCGGCCCCCGGCAACGCGAGCACCGCGAACCCGAGCGCGACCCGCGCGAAGCCGTTGCCCAGCACGGAGACGACCCGCGCGCCAAGAAGCAGAACGAAGCGCCGGTCGCGCCAGAGGGGGGTAACCACGGCCCCGCACCCTACGCCCGCCGGCTCAACTCCAGTACCCGTCCCGGCACTTCGGAGCAGGCATCCTGCCGGGCGAGCGGTTGATCACTTCCCGGCCGGGCTCCCGCCCCCGTACCGCAACCCGTCCAGCAGCAACCCCACCATCCGCCCCGTGTGGCCGTCGTCGTCCTGGGCCGGGAGGGTCAGGTTGGCGACGGCTCGCAGGAGGTCGTTGGGGTCGGTGTCGGTGCGGATCTCACCGGACTCGGCCGCGGCGCCGAGCAGCTCTTCCAGGGCCGGTACCAGGCGGAGCTGGAAGTAGGACGGGAGGCTGTCGTAGGCCGGGTCGCCGGAGTGGAGGGCGGCGCTGAGACCGCGCTTGGTGGCGATGAAGTGGGTGAAGCGCAGGAGCCAGAGGCGCAGGGCCTCCACAGGGGCGTGGTCGGCGGCGAGGGCGGGCGCGGCGTCGGCGCAGGCGTCGACCTCGTGGCGGAAGACGGCCGCGATGAGGTCGGAGCGCTGCGGGAAGTGCCGGTAGAGGGTGCCCGCGCCGACGCCCGCGCGAGCGGTGATCTGCCGTACGGGCGCGTCCACGCCGGACTCGGCGAACACCTCGGCGGCGGCCGTGAGCAGCGTGTCGATGCTGCGCCGCGCGTCGGCCCTCAGGCGCGGCCGGGACGGCTCGGCGTCGGTCATGGCAGACCTCCACTTGCTAACCGGAACAGCGTTCCGTATCGTTCTTCCCGGAACACCGTTCCGTTTTCGTGAGCGTAACGCGCCGCGGCGGGCCCTGGCCACCGCGGGTTGGAGGAGACTCATGAAGTACCGCACGCTGGGCCGGACCGGCATGAAGGTCAGCCCCTACTGCCTGGGCGCGATGATGTTCGGCGCCGTCGGCAACCCCGACCACGACGACTCCGTACGCATGATCCACAAGGCGCTGGACGCCGGGATCAACTTCATCGACACCGCCGACATGTACTCGTACGGGGAGTCGGAGGAGATCGTCGGCAAGGCGCTGAAGGGGCGGCGGGACTCCGTCGTGCTCGCCACCAAGGCGCGGCTGCCCATGAACTCCGACGGCGCCGACCCCAACATGCAGGGCGCGTCCCGGCGTTGGCTGACCCGGGCACTGGACGACTCGCTGCGCCGGCTCGGCACGGACCACGTGGACCTCTTCCAGATCCACCGCCCCGACCCGGACACCGACATCGAGGAGACCCTCTCCGCCCTCACCGACCTGGTGCGCGCGGGCAAGGTCCGCGCGATCGGCACCTCCAGCCACCCGGCCTCCGACATCGTCGAGGCCCAGTGGGTCGCCGAACACCACCGACTCCAGCGGTTCCGTACCGAGCAGCCGACGTATTCGCTGCTCAACCGGGGTGTCGAGCGCGAGGTGCTGCCGGTGTGCGAGCGGTACGGCATGGGGACGCTGATCTACAGCCCGCTGGCCGGGGGCATGCTCACCGGGCGCTACCGCAAGGACCGGGCGGCCGACACCCACCGCTCCACCTACGGCTTCCGGCATCTGCGCGACGAGCGGCGGCTGGACACCGTGGAGCGGCTGATCCCGGTCGCCGAGGAGGCCGGTGTCTCGCTGACGCACCTCGCGCTCGCCTTCGTGATCAGCCACCCCGGCGTCACCTCCGCGATCATCGGCCCGCGCACGATGGAACAGCTCGACGACCTGCTCGCCGGCGACAAGGTCACGCTGTCCGACGAGATCCTGGACCGCATCGACGCGGTCGTCCCGCCCGGTACGGACGTCGGCGCCCTCGACATGGAGTACGCCCCGCCCGCGCTCACCGAGGCGCATCTGCGGCGCCGGTGGGCCGGGGAGCGGTCGGCCGCCTGAGGGTCAGTCCGAGCGGTTCCTGCTCAGCCACTCCCGCAGGGTGACGAAGTCGGCCTGCGTCAGCCCGTAGTCGTGGTCCACGCGGTGCAGCAGGGCCGGGGCGGGGTGGTGGACGGCGACGTAGGCCCGGTCGGCCTCGGTGATCTCGTCGTCGATCCAGATGAACGGCCGGCCCGCCGCGAACTCCACCAGCGGGCGCGTCTTCCAGTGGGTCAGCGCGGGCGGCTCGTCCTCGTCGGGCCACGGCACCACCGGCAGCCGGGGCAGCCCCAGCCACGGCCCGACCACCGCGTTCGCGTCGTCCATCCAGGTCGACGCCCACACCAGCTCGCACCCCAGCCCCAGCAGCCTGGCGCCGAGCCGGGGATCGACCCGCCCGAGCAACGGATGCCCACCCGTGCCGCCGCCCCGCTCGAACTCCGGGTACGCGCCGTCGGGTGCGCCGAAGGGGATGAGCGGACCGTCGATGTCGAGAAAGAGCAGCATCACCCCTCAGCATCGGGCATGCGCGCATCTCCAGCCAGAAGACCGGCGCGAGTGCGCGCCCGCGCTCAGTCCCCCTGCGCCGCGTGCCACCGCTTCAGCGCCTCCGCCACCCGCCCCACGTGCGGCACCTCCACCACACCCAGCGGACGCGCCCCCCTCACCAGGATCTCCCGGAGCTTCACGGCGAGAGCGGTGGCCGGGGGCGCGGCGGGGTCCTCCAGCGCCAGGGCCGAGCGGATGACGTCCGTGAAGACGGACTGGGCGCGCTTGTAGGCGAGCAGGGGTGCCAGGTCGTCCGTCCAGCCGCGCACGCTCGGCGGGCGGACCGCGCGGACGGTCGTGTGCCAGCGGGCGGCGATCTCGCGGGACTGGGCGGCCGGGTAGCGCATGAGGTGCAGGTGGGTGGCGAGGTCGTACAGGGGGTCGCCGACCATGGCCAGTTCCCAGTCGATGGTCCACAGGCGGTCTACGGGATCGACGATGAAGTTCTCCCGGTGCAGATCGGCGTGGAGGAGGCAGAAGGGGCGCCTGGACAGCCCGTGCACATGGGCCCGCAGATGCTTGAACGAGGTCTCGGTGAGGCCGAGTTCGGCGAAGAGAGGCTCGAAGCGGTCGAGGTTGCGGCGGTAGACGCGGTGCTCGGTGAAGTGGACGAGGCGTTCCAGGAAGCCGTCGCTGTCGCCGTCCGCGGGACGGTCCTCGGCGGAGCAGCTCCGCTCGGCGGTGACGTCGTCCGGGCCGAGCGCGGCGAGCCTGCCGAACAGCTCGGTGATCTGGCGGCACAGCGCCTCCGGCACCTCGGTGCCGGACGGGTGGAGCGCGCCGAGGGTGGTGCCCTCGATGAACCGCATCAGCCGCATCCCGCCGACCTCCACCAGGCCGGGGACGCGCGGCACGCGGTCGCCGAGCGCGGTGAGCAGGCGTTCCTCCGAGGCGAAGCAGCGCCGGTCGAACCAGAGCAGCCCGTCGCGGGGCTCCCGGCACTTCCATCGCCCCGGATGGAGCCGTGCGGCCTCACCGGCCAGCGGGAAGACGTACGTCTCGTGGTGGTAGCCGTGGAGCGGGCCCTCGACCACCTTCTCGTCGCCGCTGGCCCCGGCCGCGTTCAGCCGGGCAATCGAAACCGTTTCGGGGGACATGGCCCGTTCTCTCGCCGTGCGCCCTGCCGAAAGGGGCGGAAGTGGCAGCACGGTACCGCCTCGGGAGCGGGTCCCGGCCCCACGACTCCGGTCCGGTTCCCCCGGACCGGGGACAGAGCGCACACACGTGCCCGCGAGCTACCCGCGCAGGGCCAGCAGCACGGGTTCCAGGGAGGTGAGGACCGTGTCGGCGCCCGCGGCGCGGAGCTGCCCGGCCCGGCGCTCACCGCTCGCGTAGCCGAGGAAGCGGACCCCGGCCCGCTCGGCGGCGACGAAGTCGGTGGGCGAGTCCCCGATCATCAGCGCGGACTCGGGGCCGGCGCCCAGGGCGGCGAGGGCCCGGTTGAGGCAGTGCGGGTCGGGCTTGAGGCGGTGCAGGTCGGCGGTACGGCCGTAGATGTGCGGGGCGAAGCAGCCGGTCAGGCCACGTCCGGCCAGGTAGGCGTGGACCACGCGCGGGGAGTTGTTGGTGGTGACGGCCAGCCGGGAGCCGACGGCGGACCAGGTGCGGATCAGCGGGTCGGCGTACGCGGTCGGCAGGGCCGAGGCGGCGGCCAGCAGCTCGTCCTGGGTCAGGCGTTCCTCCAGCTCGGCCACCAGGTCGCTGCCGGGATGGCGGCGGTCCACCGCCCGCAGCACCACCTGCGGGTCCAGCGTCTGCCGCTCGTCCTCGGTGAGCAGCCCGCGCAGTCCGCGTCCGGCCAGCCACTCCACCAGCCCGGCCGCCACCCGCTCGGCGCGGTGCCGGGCGAAGAGGCGGCAGACCGGGCCGTCGAAGTCCCAGAGGACGACCCGCGCGCCGATCAGTTCCCGTAGCTTCTCGGTCCCCTGGTCGCTCTTCTCCTCGACCGTTTCGGTCGCCATCAGCTCATGCTGCGTCGTTTCCGGCGTCTTGGAAGTCACTAGGAGAGTGTCAGGTCCGTCGTGATGGTTTCCCAGAGGGCGTCGAACCACTTCTGCGACTGTTCCACGAAGGAGGCGTCCCGTTGGCCCGACCGCTTCTCGAAGGAGAACAGCATCGACTCCGACCCGAGGGTGTCGAACATCTCCAGGGTGCCGGTGTCGGTGGGCTCCTCGCGCCGGGTGACCATGTAGTACGCGTACAGCGCCTCCGCGCCGTTGAGCAGGTACAGCTTGGCCGGCGGGGTGAAGGGCAGGGCGCGGAAGGTGACGTGGACGTCGATGTCGTGCGTGGCGCGCAGGGCGTTGAGGTTGTACTGGAGCACCTGTCCCTGGGCGTTGCGCATCGCCAGCCAGCGCCGGTGCACCGGGTCCGCGTCGTCCCCTTCGGGGTCCACCGGAACCGGGAAGGCGAGGCTGATGTCCCGCGAGGGCAGCAGGACGCGTACGTCGATGCGCTCCGGGCGCACCCGGCCCTCGTGGATCAGCCGCAGCGGCTCGCCGAGCGCGGGGATCAGGCTCTGCGCGGTGAGGCAGACGGCGTCCACGCGGACGTGCGGCGCGGTGAACGCCTCCGCCAGCCGGTGGGCGAGGGCGACCATCGTCGGCTGCGGGCCGTCCTGAGCGGGGGCGGGCTCCGCGACGCGCGGCGGGCTGCCCTTGGTGACGCCGGTGAGCAGACCCTCGTCGTGCAGCAGGCGCAGCGCCCGGCGGACCGCGCCGCGCTCCACGCCGAACTCCTCGGCCAGCTCGGCCTGGGTGGGCAGCCGCTCGCCCGCCCTCAGCTCGCCGGCGCGGATGCGGGCGCGCAGGGCGTCGGCGATCTCCTGGGCGGTGAACCGTCTGCCGCTCACTGCCACGTTCTCCTGGGTCACGACCAAACGGTACAACCTCAGTTCATCTACGGGCAGTTGTCGGCAAGTAGCTGCCAAGTCCGGACTGCTGGTCAAGAGTTGGTCGCCAACTCGGCTACCCCAGCACCAGATCCGAGCTGATCGTCTCCCACAGCGCGTCGAACCAGAGCCGGGACTGCGTCACGAACTCGCTGTCCCGCTCCCCCGCCCCCCGCGCGAAGGCGAAGAGCATCGACCGGGTGCCCTCGGCGTCGTACAGCGTCAGGTGCTCCGGGCCGATGTCCCGCTCCCGCCGGGCCAGCGTGTAGTACGCGAACAGCGCCTCGGAGCCGTTGAGCAGGTACAGCTTGACCGGTGGTGTGAAGGGGAGCGCGCGGAAGCGCACCCGGACGTCGATGCCGTGCGTGGCGCGCAGCGCGAGCAGGTTGTGGCGGAGCACCTGGCCCTGGGCGTTGCGCTGGGCCAGCCAGCGCCGGTGCAGCAGAGCGGTGTCGGCGGCGTCCACCGGCGCGGGGAAGGCGAGGGCGATGTCGCGGCTCGGCAGCAGCAGCCGTACGTCGATCTTGGCCGGTTTCAGCCCTCCCGCGTGGATCTGGCGCAGCGGTTCCCCGATGGCGAGGGTGAGCGAGACGGAGGTCAGACAGAGGGCGTCCACACGGACGTGCGGGACCGCGAAGGCGGCCGCGACGCGGGGCGCGAGGCCCGCCATCGTGGGCTGCGGCGGCGCGGCCGGGCCGACCGCGCCGGGCGGGACGGCCACCGTGGCCGGGCTGCCCTGCGACGATCCGGCGAGCAGCCGCTCCACCCGCAGGATGCGCAGCGCCTCGCGGACCGTGCCGCGCTCGACCCCGAACTCCTCGGCCAGCTCCGCCTGGGTGGGCAGCCGCTCGCCGGGGCGCAGCACGCCGGTGTCGATACGGGTGCGCAGGGTGTCGGCCACCACGCGAGAGGTGACGCGTGAGGGGTGTGACCGTGGTGACCTCTTCCGCCCAGTGGCGGAGACGTGTTCCGGGTCCACGGACAAAGGCTACAACTTCCCGCCATCTTCCGGCAGTTCGCGGGATGATGGTTATGAGCCGCTTCCACGCGGCTATAACTACAGTGAAGTTGGCAGCCAACTTGACCGACATGGTCGAGCTTTCCGGCGGTTGGCCGACCGGGCTCCCCTCCGGAGGGGAGCCGGGAGCCCGGCAGGGGGCGGCCACGGGAGCGCACAGCCACAACTGAACACCCGCACAGCCACAACCGAACAGCGTCAGCGCACAGCCACAACCGAACAGCACGCTACGGATGAACGGCCGCCGGCACGGCAGGAGACGACCGGGGTCGGGTCAGAAGGAGTCCGGGCACCACGGGCGCACGGACGTGCGGAACAGGGCGTCGGCCGCACGGGCGGCGCCCTCCCGCTCCTCCTGGACCCGCCCCAGCGCCGCCAGCCGTGCCGTCGAGCCGTCTCCGAGCCACACCGTGGCCAGCTCGGCCACGGGCAGGGTCAGATCGGCGGACGCGCCGCCCGCCGGGGTGCAGGACGCGCCCTCGGGGGACGCCTCCAGCCGGTACCGGCCGCCCGCCGTGCCGTCCTCGTCCAGCACCTGGAGCACCAGCGACCCGGACCGCTCGTAGCTCCGCGCCTCCAGCGCCCGTACGACGTCCAGCAGCCGGATCCACAGCCAGTCCGTGTGCGTCTCGACGCGGGCCGCGCGCACGTCGGGCAGCAGGAAGGGGAGCAGGGAGTCGGGTGCCCGCCAGCCGCTCTTGACGTGGGCGATCCAGTCGATCGAGCACAGGTAGCGCCACAGCGCGGCCTCGGCCGCCGGGGTCGCGGCGGTCAGCCATTCCACCTTGGCCGCGTTGTCCGGCTGCTGCCCCTCCCACTTGGCCTCGCAGCGGTACGACACCAGCCCCTCCACCTCGCCGGAGGCCGACCGGTACACCGCGTAGAACGGCTCGGTCCAGTCCCGGCCGAAGCGGGCCACGCCGGTGCGGGCGTCCCACCACAGCTCGTCCCGCCCGATCGCGCCCGGCGTCACGGCGCGCACCCGCTCGGACAGCTTCGGGCCGAGCGCGCGCACCTCGGCGCCGTCCACCAGGTCGATCCGGGCACCGTCCGCCGGGCCCGCCCAGCGCGGGTCGAGACCCGAACGGCCGACGTCCACCGTCCAGTTGGTCGCCCAGGTCGCGGGCCCGAAGCCGTGCTTGCCGTAGATCGGGTACTCGGCGGCGATCAGCGTGGCGATCACGTCCCCGCGCTCCCGCGCGGCCGCCAGGTCCTCGCGCATCATGCGCGTGAGCAGGCCGCGGCGGCGGTGGGTCGGGGAGACGGTGACGTTGGAGACGGCGTTGGCGGGGACGTACGCGCCGCCGACCGCGGTGACCTCCTGCGCGAAGGAGCGGAAGGTGCCCACGCAGCGGGCGCCGTCGAAGGCACCGAGCAGCCGGCCCGGCTCGAACTGCCTCAGCCTCGCCGCCCGTTGCTCCGGGGTGAGCACGGGGTCCTGGAGGAAACCGGTGTCCAGGGCGCGATGCCAGTTGTCGAACTCGTCCTGGGCCACGGGGCGTACGTCGATCATGGTGCCACGGTAGGCGCCGGACCCGGCGTGTGTCGCGCGTATTTCCCGCCCCCCGGCCCGCTCAGGCCAGCAGGTCGTCCACCTGCGCCTCGCCCGCCCGGTACCGGCGCGCGATCTCGCCCCCGCAGTCGTCGGCGGTGCGCTGGAGGCCCTGGCGGCGATGGGAGATCTCGTGCTCGTACCGGGTCAGCCGGCCCATCGCGTCGGCCAGCTCGGCGTCCGTACGGGCGGTGAGGTCGGACAGCTCGACCTCGGCCAGCATCTCCGCCGCGAGTTTGCCGTACTCCTCGCTGTGCGGGGTGCCGAGGGTGACGTGGCGGGCGGAGGAGCGGTGGCGGGCCGGGGCGTCGGCCAGGATCTCCGACAACCGCTCCACCACCGACCCGTCCGCCGGGGCCGGTACCCGCTCCCCGCCCCGGCGGGCCAGCTCGGCGCGCAGGATGTCGATCCGGCCCTGGAGCAGCCGCCGGACGTAGCTCAGATCGGCCTCCTCCCGCTGGGCGTCCCGGCGCAGGGCGCGCAGCTCGGGCAGGCTCAGCGGGGCCAGGAGGCTCGCGGCGGGCTCCTCGGGCGGCGGACCCGGCGGGCTCTCGGCGCGCTGCGCGGGCGGCCGGTGCGTGACCGGACCACTGGTGCTCGGTGTGCTCATGCGGTGGACCGTCCCCTCGACCGGCGTGTGGGAAGCATCGTGCCACCCCCGGTGGCCGCTATGTGACCGACTGCCCCCGAACGGCCCTGGATGGGGGGTATTGATTGGTTGTGGACCCCCCGGACCGAGGCACCGCCGGCCGCACGGCATGATGGGGCGCATGCGTGCGGTGGTGCAACGGGTGGACGGCGCGAGCGTCGTCGTGGACGGCGAGACGGTGGGCGCGATCGAGGGCGAGGGCCTGTGCGTCCTGGTCGGCGTGACCCACGAGGACACCAAGGAGAAGGCGGCCCAGCTGGCCCGCAAACTCTGGTCGGTGCGCATGCTGTCCGACGAGCGGTCGTGCAGCGACATCGACGCCCCGCTCCTGGTCGTCAGCCAGTTCACCCTCTACGGCGACGCCCGCAAGGGCCGCCGCCCCACCTGGAACGCGGCCGCCCCCGGACCGGTCGCCGAACCGCTGGTGGACGAGGTCGTCGCCCAGCTCCGCGCCCTCGGCGCCACGGTGGCCACGGGCCGCTTCGGGGCCCGGATGCGCGTCTCCCTGGTGAACGACGGCCCCTTCACGATCCTGCTCGACATCTAGGACGAGACGCCTCCGAGGGCCCCTAGTCCTCGTCGAGGAGCCGGCGCCAGATGCGGGTGCGGTGCAGCACGTAGAAGGAGCCCAGCAGAACCAGGGCCTGCAGCCCGATGGCGAGCAGCCAGAAGTCGTCCCTGGTCTCCAGCTTGTCGGTGAGAAAAGTGAAGTTCATGCCGAAGAACCCGGTGAGGAACGACAACGGCAGAAAGATCACCGAGACGATCGCCAGCCGGTTGATCACACCGTTCTGCTCGCCCGCGACGAGCGAGGAGTAGCTGGCGAACGACCGCCGGGTGGCCTCCTGGAGCGACTCGATGTCGGCCAGCACCAGCCGCCCGGCCGTCTGGAACTCCCGGGCGGAGCGCTGCCGCTCCTCGGGAAAGGAGGGGTTGATCATCCGCCGGGTGAGGACCGCGTCGGTCACCTGGAGGAAGGGCAGCAGGGCGTGGTGCAGCTGGGCGGAGCGCCGGCGCAGCCGCGCCAGGGCCTGGAGCTGCTCGGCCCTGCGGTCCTCGAACATCTCGTCCTCGAGTTCCTCGGTCTCCAGCAGGTTCCGCACCGCGGACAGCCGGAAGGTCGCCAGGGCTTCCTGGAGCACGATGAAGAGCATGTGCACCGGGTCGACCGGCCGCTCGTGCCGCAGCCCCTGGGCGATCTTGCGGGCGAGGTCCCCCTGGCCGTGGTGCGCGGTGGCCAGGAAGCGCTCGGTGACCACGACGTGCACATGCCTGATCGCGTCCCCCTGCACCACGGGGACCACGAAACCGGCCCGGTCCCCCAGGAAGTCGGCCCGCGCCGGTTCTCCGGTCCGGCCGAACCAGTCCAGCTCCTCGGCATCGAGCCCCAACCGGGCGGCGAGGGGCACCGACGCGGCGTCCGGCGGCAGTTCGACGTCGACGAGGAGCAGGGAATCCGCGGCCAGCCGCTCCCTGGCGCCGGCGAAGTCCGTACGGGTGACGGTCACCTCCGGCATCGACACCACGGTTACAGTCATCGCTCCGCCGTCGCTCCCGGGGGCCCTGTGCCTGCAGCCTCTCCGTCCGGCGGCGTCCCCGCAACCGCAGCCACCCCTGCGCGTCTCAGCAGGCGCCGGACGGATGACGGCGGGGCGGGGGCGGCACCGGCCGGTGGGCCCACCTCCCCGCCGCGGCACGGGGCCGCCGCTCCCCTACGGCTCGACCACCGTCTCCTGGGCCGCCGCCGTGTCTCCGGCGAGGAGCCGCGCGTCGGTGGGGACGTTGCGCTTGATGACGGCCAGGGCGACCGGGCCGAGTTCGTGGTGGCGCACGGAGGTGGTCACCTGGCCGATCCTGCGGCCGTCGGGGCCGTCGTCCGCGAGGCGGATCTCGGTACCGGGCGGGGGGAGGTGGACGTCGCTGCCGTCGAGGTGGAGGAAGACCAGGCGGCGCGGCGGCTTGCCGAGGTTCTGGACGCGGGCGACCGTCTCCTGGCCCCGGTAGCAGCCCTTCTGGAGGTGCACGGCGGTGCCGATCCAGCCCAGCTCGTGCGGGATCGTACGGTGGTCGGTCTCGAAGCCGAGGCGGGGCCGGTGCTGCTCGACCCGGAGCGCCTCGTGGGCGAGGAGACCGGCGGCCGGGCCGGAACGGGCGGCGAACTCCTCCAACTGCTCCCGAGGCAGGAAGAGGTCACGGCCGTACGGCGTCTCGCGGACCACCGCGCCCTCGGGGACCTCGGTGATGGAGCCGGCGGGGAGGTGGACCACCGCGATGTCGGCGGTGCGGTCGGCGACCTCGACGCGGTAGAAGAACTTCATCGACTCCAGGTAGGCGATCAGCGCCTCCTGGGTGCCGGGCTCGACGTGCGCCCACACGGTCGTGCCGTCGTCCACCAGGTACAGGGCGTGCTCGATGTGCCCGTTGGCGGAGAGGACCAGCGCCTCGGTGGCCTCGCCGGCCGGCAGGTCGCTGACGTGTTGGGTGAGCAGCAGATGCAGCCAGCTCAGCCGGTCCGCGCCGGTCACGGCGACGACGCCCCGGTGGGAGAGGTCGACGAAACCGGTGCCGTCGGCGAGGGCGCGCTGCTCGCGGAACAGGTCGCCGTAGTGGGCGGCGACGCCTTCGTCCACGCCCTCGGCGGGAACGGCGCCGGGCAGGGACAGCAGGGGGCTCTTCATACGGGCCAGCCTACGACGGGGTGGTTGAACTCTTCGGGGCGCAGTCCGCGCACCGGCCGAAGATCGCGAAGTGTTTCATGTCGGTGTCGAAACCGAACTGCTCGCGCAGCCGCGCAGTGAAGTCCGCGGCGACCTCCACGTCCGCCTCGATCACGTTCTCGCAGTCCCGGCACACCAGGTGGAGATGGTGGTGGCGGTCGGCGAGGTGATAGGTGGGCGCGCCGTGGCCGAGGTGGGCGTGGCTGACCAGGCCCAGCTCCTCCAGGAGCTCCAGCGTGCGGTACACGGTGGAGATGTTGACCCCGGAGGCGGTCTTCCGGACCTCGACGAGGATGTCGTCCGGCGTCGCGTGCTCCAGGGAGTCCACGGCTTCGAGCACGAGTTGCCGCTGCGGCGTCAGCCGGTAGCCGCGCTGCCTGAGATCACTCTTCCAGTCGGTGCTCACCACACTGGAAGTGTAGGGCCGCCGGGCCGGACGCCCCGCTCGGACGGGACGGCGGCCCGGTTCGGCACGGCCTACTTGAAGAACGCGATGCCGTCGTCCGGCATGTCCTCGGGGAGGTCCTTCGCCCAGCGCTCGACGTCCTCGGGAGTGACGGCCTTCTTGAGCTGGGCCGACATGTAGGGGCGCAGCTCGACCTCGGGGGTCTGCTTCTCGCCGACCCACATGAGGTCGCCCTTGACGTAGCCGTACAGCCGCTTGCCGCCGGTGTACGCCGGGGACTCCGGGGTGCGGGCGACCGCGTCGGTGACCAGGTCGATCTGGGGCTTCTTGTCCGCCAGCTCGCCGTACCAGATCTCCACCACGCCGTCGTCGCGGGTCATCGTGACGGTGATCTTGCGTTCGGCGTCGATCCGCCAGAAGCCGGCCTCGGACTCCAGCGGGCGGACCTTGTTGCCCTCGTTGTCGAGGACCCAGGTACGGGACCGGTACTCCAGGAAGTCACGGCCGTCGTGGGTGAAGGTCACCTCCTGGCCGAAGTTGCACTTCTCGGAGCCGGGGAAGTCGTGGACCCCCGCGCCCGCCCAGTTGCCCAGCAGAAAGGCGAGGGGGACGAGGTCCTTGTGCAGGTCAGACGGGATCTCGATCATGAGCGGCCGTTCCTGTCGGTTCTGGGGCGGTGCTTCAGCGCTGGCCCTGGTACAGCTTCTTCACGGTCAGCCCGGCGAAGGCGAGCACGCCGACGCAGACCAGGACCAGCAGCAGTTCGAAGAAGATCTCCACGGGGGTGCTCCTTGAGCGAAAGTGGGCGTACGACAGAGCCGCGCCCAGCTTACGCGGCCGGGGTCGGAGTCTCCTGGCGAGGTGGCCCTCAGGCGAGCAGCTCGCTCTGCAACGTCACCGTCTGCCAGAACGGAACGGCCGCCGCACCCCCCGGACGGGACTGCGTGACCATGGCGACGGTGTCCCCGGCGGTCGCGTACGCCACCCGCGTCCGCTCCTTTCCGTAGGGCTTGGCCTCGGCGAACGCGGCGAGCCAGACGTCGTCCAGCCGGGCCGCCGCGGGGAAGCCCTCGGGCTCGAAGACGGGGGCACCACGCAGCGGGTGCCGGGGTCCGTCGTAGCTCACGAACACACTCTCCGACTCCTCGGCGACCTCGGCGGTGGCGAACTGGAGCAGGTCGATGCGGGTGCGCGTGCCGTCCGGGGTGGTCCAGCCGCGGCTCGCCACGTGCCGCAGCCCGCGGTCGGTCAGCTCCTGCCCCAATTCCCCGCGCCCCTCCGCGTCGTACTGCGCGAGGAAGTCCTTCACGGGCAGCCAGCCGTCCGCGCCGGGCAGGGCATGGTCCACCGTGGCGTTCCTGGGCGCGGGCAGCAGCAGAGCGCGCAGGTCGGCGTAGTGCGTGCCCGCCTTGTTCCCGGCGGCCAGCGGTCCGGGGCTTCCGGACGGCAGCGGGGGCTTGACCAGGGTCGGGTATTCCCAGCGCCCGTCGGAGCGGGTGGCGAGGCCGGGCAGGTCCGCGCGGTCCGCCCGGCTGATTCCGTACGCCGTCCCGGTCCCGGTGAGGGCGAACACGGCGACGACGGCGGCCCAGCGCAGGACCGCGCGCGTGCGGCGGCGGTCCTTCCCCGCCTGCGCGGGCGGCAGGCCGGGCATCGGTGGGGTCTGCGACTCGGTCATACGGCCTCACCCGGTTCCTGGATACGGTCGAACTGGGCGCGCATCATGTCGGCGGCCCCTTTCCGGTCGAACGACGCGGTGCCCTCGATCCAGGCGGTGACGCCGATGTCCCCGACGTAGCCGGAGCACGTCATCGACTCGAGCTTCTCCCCCTCGACGGCCGGCGGCAGGAAGCACGCGGCGTGGTCCTCGTGGCCCTTGATCGCGGGTCCCTTGCGGAAGACCTTCATGGTGTCGAGGAACTGCTGCTGGGAGCGGTTGCGCGTGCGGAGGGTCTTCTGGTCGACCCGTGTCAGGACCATCTCCACGGTGAAGGCGCCGGAGTCCTCGCCGGCCAGGGACGTGCTGGCGTAACTGCGCACCGCCATGCCCTTGGCCGGGTTCTTCTGGTACTGCCGTTCCAGCTGGAGCCGTTGGGACCGGGGCAGGCTCCGGAGCGACTGGCGCAGGAGGTCGGACGTCTGCCGTCCGGTCAGCTCGGTGTCCGAGCCGAACTGCTCCGCGTCCGGGCCCCGGACGTACCGCTCCTCGCCGAAGGGCAGGAGCAGCGCGCGCAACCCGGACTCCTTCTCGCGAGCCGGCTTCTCCTTGGCTGCCGCCGGCAGCCGCCAGGTGGGCGCCCCCGGCGAGCGGTCGGCCCCGTGCACCACGGCGGCGGTGCCGGCGATCCCGGCGAGGGTGGCGAGGGCGAGGACGGCGCCCACGACCATGGTGGTGCGGCGGGGCCGGGCAGGTGTGCTCGTGGCGTCGGTACCGGCAGCGTCGGTACCGGCGACGCCGGTGTTCACAGCGTCAGTGCTCACAGCCGCTCCATCTGCTGTCGCGCCAGCTCCCGGACCCGGGCGGGCGGGATCGGCTTGGTGTCCCCGACCCACATCTCCATGGCGATGTCCCCGCGCCAGGCGTGCGCTTCGGCCAGGTAGCCGGAGCCGAAGCGGCTGTCGGGCCGGTCGTGGACGAAGACCTCGCCGTCGCCCGTGCCCGGAATGGGCCAGCTCCGGGTGTGGTCGTCGTCGGCGGCCCGGGTACGGGCGTAGAAGGCCCGGTCGACGGCGGTCTGTGCCTCCACCTGCCGGAACTGGACCAGCCGGATCTCCACCACGCGGTTCCCGGACTCGGTCCAGCCGGTGATGGCGGAGCGGCGGAACTCGTCGCCGAGGAACTCGCCGAAGGCCAGGTCCGGCTTGGTGTACAGCTCCGCGTAGGCGGCGAGGTCCAGCCAGCCGTCGTCGCTCTCGATGTGCGGGTTCGCGCGGGTGCCGCCCGGCTTCTTCAGCAGCAGCTTGCGCAGATCGCCGTCCGCCTTGACCTGGTGGTCCTGGGCGGCGGACAGCGGCCCGGGACCCTTGCCCGCGGCCTGCGCCAGCGACGGCTGGGAGAGCGGGGGCAGTTTGTCCGGCGTGCGGCCGGCCTGGACGAGGTAACCGGCGCAGGTCCCGGCGACGAGCCCGAGCGCCACGGCGAGGGTCAGCCGGCGCAGGGTGCGACGGCTCCGGCGCCGCGCCGGTACGGGCGCGGCCTCGAGTGGCTCAGGGCTCCCGGCCTGCCCGGGTGCCGGTCTTTCCGGACTTTCCGTGGTGCTCAACGTGTCGTCCCCCCACAGGACAGGAAGCACGGACCCGATGACCCGCGCTCCCCAGCAGACCCGTGGCATGTCCATGTAGTTGCAGGCCGCCGGATTACGATTCGGTCATGGCGAACAAGCTCGTGATCAAGGTGACCTCCGGGGCCGATGCGCCGGAGCGGTGTTCTCAGGCGTTCACCGTGGCGGCGGTGGCCGTGGCGAGTGGCGTGGATGTGTCGGTGTGGCTGACCGGGGAGTCGGCGTGGTTCGCGCTGCCGGGGCGGGCGGCGGAGTTCGAGCTGCCGCACGCCGCGCCGTTGCAGGACCTGCTGGAGTCGGTGCTCTCGGCGGGCCGGGTCACCCTGTGCACGCAGTGCGCGGTGCGGCGGGACATCGGCGAGGGGGACGTCATCGAGGGCGTGCGGATCGCCGGGGCGCAGGTCTTCGTGCAGGAGGTCATGGCGGACGGCACGCAGGCCCTCGTCTACTGATCATCCGCCTGCCGGAATCGGCGCATGCTGAGGCTCGGGACGATCGTGATGGGGGCCGCCGACGTGCGGCGGGCCGCGGAGTTCTGGGGGCGGGCCCTCGGGTACGTGCCGCGTGACGGCGCGGTGGACGAGGGGTGGACGGTGCTGATCCCGGCCGAGGGGCAGGGACCCGCCCTCGCCCTCGGCCGGAGCACCTCGCCGGTGCAGGAGAAGCCCCGCGTGCACCTGGATCTGTACGTCGAGGACCGGGCGGAGCAGGAGGCCGAGGTGGCTCGGCTGACCGGCCTGGGCGCCGAGCGCGTCGCGTGGGAGCTGTACCCCGACGACCCCGACTTCGTGGTGCTCGCCGACCCCGAGGGCAATCGTTTCTGCGTCATCGACGCCGGCCACCCCCGGACCCCTTAGGGGCGCGGGCGCTTCTTGCCGTCCAGCTCGTCCCACCAGTCGTCGGACTCGGGGTCCCCGGAAGGGGCGTCCCACCACCGGTCCTCCGGCCCGCGCCGGTTCGCGACCATCGCGGCCACCGGCGGGATCACCATGGCGAACAGGCACATCCCGACCGCCGCCGGGACGGACCAGATCCGGACCACCGCCCAGGCGAGGACGAAGAGGACGACGCAGACCCCCATCATCACGAAGTACCAGCGACGCCGCCGTGCGTACATGAGTCCAGAGTAGGGCCGGACAGCCGGAAGGGCCGCGCCCCAGGTGTCCAACCCGGTGGGCGCGGCCCCTGCCCCGGCCGCGAGCGTCCGCGTACGTCTCAGACGGCGATGGCGACCTCGGCCAGACCGCCCGGCTGCGCGACGACCGTGCGGTCGGCGGTGCCGCCGGGCACCAGGGCGCGTACGGTCCACGTGCCCTCGGCCGCGTAGAAGCGGAACTGCCCCGTCGCGGAGGTGGGGACCTCCGCGGTGAACTCGCCCGTCGAGTCCAGCAGGCGGACATAGCCCGTCACCGGCTCGCCGTCCCGCGTCACCTGCCCCTGAATGGTGGTCTCACCGGGCTTGATCGTCGAGGCGTCCGGGCCGCCGGCCTTCGCTCCACACATGGCTTTCTCCGTAAGGGTCTGACCAGAAGGTCGGTCGGGGTTGCTTGCTTGGCTTACTTGGCTGCGCCCAGCTCGATCGGCACGCCGACCAGCGAGCCGTACTCGGTCCAGGAACCGTCGTAGTTCTTGACGTTCTCCACGCCCAGCAGCTCGTGCAGCACGAACCAGGTGAGCGCGGAGCGCTCGCCGATGCGGCAGTAGGCGATGGTGTCCTTGGCGAGGTCGACGTCCTCCGCCGCGTACAGCTCCTTCAGCTCCTCGTCGGACTTGAAGGTGCCGTCGTCGTTGGCGTTCTTCGACCACGGGATGTTGCGGGCGCTCGGCACGTGGCCGGGGCGCTGGGACTGCTCCTGCGGGAGGTGGGCCGGGGCGAGCAGCTTGCCGGAGAACTCGTCGGGCGAGCGCACGTCGACCAGGTTCTGGTTGCCGATCGCGGCCACCACGTCGTCGCGGAAGGCGCGGATCGCGGTGTTCTGCGGCTTGGCCTTGTACTCGGTCTTCGGCCGCTCGGGCACCTCGTCGCCGGGGACGAGCTCGCGGGCGTCCAGCTCCCACTTCTTGCGTCCGCCGTCGAGGAGCTTGACGTTGTCATGGCCGTAGAGCTTGAAGTACCAGTACGCGTAGGACGCGAACCAGTTGTTGTTGCCGCCGTAGAGGACGACCAGGGTGTCGTTGCCGATGCCCTTCTCCGACAGGAGCTTCTCGAAGCCCTCCTGGTCGATGAAGTCACGGCGGACCGGGTCCTGGAGGTCCTTGGTCCAGTCGACGCGGATCGCGTTGCGGATGTGGTTCTTCTCGTAGGCGGACGTGTCCTCGTCCACCTCCACGAGGGCGATGGTCGGGTCGTCGAGGTGCTCCTGCACCCAGTCGGCGTCGACCAGGACGTCGCTGCGGCTCATGCTTTTTTCTCCTCCGGGGCAGTCACGGTGGCGTGCGGTGAGAGGGGTGCGCGCGCATACGGGTGCGGCGGCGCACGAATGCCCTTCCAGCAGGGCGGCATGGAGATGCGGGAGTGCGGTGACTTCCGCTCAGAAGGGGCGACAGAGCATGGCGGCAACGCGGCACAGGTCCACTGCCCGCCGCTTCGTGAGATCCGCCTGTCGCTTCATGCCGTCGATCGTAAGGAGATCCGGGCGCACGTGTCACCGGCGTGTCGGATGATGAGACGCGATCGTCCGGATACTGGTCACAGTCGAGGCGTCCGGCAACCGGAGAAGCGCCCCGACGCCCGGATTCCGGGCCCGAGGGCGCTCCTCTCGGTCTCCACGTCCGCCGCACATCTGCGGTACGGACACCGCGTCTCGTCACTCGGACAGACGTACGACGCTCCGGCGGGGTCCTACCCGGCCAGCTTCAGGTCCGAACCCGTCACGCCGATCCGCACCCCGTCCGCCGTGGCCCGCACGCTGCTCACCGCGATGCCGCCCGGCAACCGGTCCAGGGCCTGCTGGAAGTCGGTGATCTGGCGGAAGGTGCCGTCCGCCAGATTGGCACCCGCGATGACCGGCAGCGCGTCCGCGTGCACCGAGACCTTGCCGCCCTTCACGTCGAGGGAACTGAGCACCGGGATGGTCCGCTGGATGCCGAGCGCCGGGATGCCGAGCTTCACCGAGACCTTGATCTTGCCGTCGCCGCCGTCGCCGAGGCCGGTGATCCGGGCGGTGATGCCGGGCGCCAGCTCGGTCGGCTCGGTCTTGGCGGCCTGCATGAGCTGGTCGTAGGCGATGGTCGCGGACCCGGTGCCGGTCCTGGCGGTGGCCGAGGAGTAGTCGCCGGAGAACTTCACGTCCTTCAGATCGGCCTTGAGGTCGTCGATACGGATCGTGCGGCCCTCGGTGCCGGTGGGCACCGGGTACGACGGGATGCCCAGCGCCACGTCGTCCAGCGAGCCGGAGGCCACCTGGGTGAGGAACGGGAAGCCCTTGATGTCCACGTCCGGCGCCGAGGCGAGGTTCTCCCGCGCCTTCACCCGGTCCGCGACCTCGCCCTCGGCGAAGTGCACCGCCACGCGGTCCGCGATCACGAAGAGCCCGCCGAGGATCACGACGAGGATCAGAAGTATTCGCAGGGCCCGCATGTTCTCCCCAAGGGTCGGCGGCTCGGTTCCGGCGCCGCCACCGTAGCCCCGCCGGAGCCGCTCGGACGGAAATTGTGGATCACCTGTGACGGGCCCACGCCGTACTGCGGCTTTTCCCGCGTTTACCCCCGGCGCGTTCAGGAAACCCCGGCCGGAAATCGCTCCCGGCCGGGGCGGGGCCGGTCAGCTGAAGACGCGGCCCAGGAGCCAGACCGCCGGGGCGGCCGCGGCGAGGGGGAGCGCTACGCCCGCGGTGAAGTGGACGAAGCGGGAGGGGTAGTCGTAGGCGGCGACGCGGTGGCCGATGAGGGCGCAGACCGCCGCGCCCGCGCCGAGGGCCGCGCCCTGCGAGCCGAGGTCGGTCAGGCCGCCGACGGCGAAGCCTGCACCCGCCCCCGCCAGGACGGCGAGGACGACCGACACCGGGGTGGGCAGGGGAAGCGCGCGGGCCAGGACGGCGACGGCGACGGCCGCCGCGCCGACCGACACAGCGGCCGGGGCGGCACCCAGGTAACCGGTGGCGAGGATGGCGACCGCCGAGGAGGCGACCGTGGCCATCAGGCCGTACATCCGCTCGTCCGGCGAGGCGTGCGAGCGGAGCTGGAGGACCAGGGCCAGCAGCACCCAGATGCCGAGCGGGCCGAGGATCGCCACCGGCGCCTGCTCGCGGCCCGCCGCCAGCACCGCCACGTCGGCGACCAGGCCGCCGAGGAAGGCCAGCGCGATGCCCTGCCGGGCGGGCCACATGCCGTTCAGCCGGAACCAGCCGGCCGCCGTCACGGCCTGGAGCAGCACCAGCGGCACCACCAGGGCGTACGAGCCGAGCGGTGCCGCCACCGCGAGCAGGGCGCCGAGCAGCGCGGTGAGCGCGGCGGGCTGGATGCCGGGCTCGATGATCGGCGAACGGCCCTCGAGCCGGGCCCGCTGGGCGTCGGTGATCCGCGCGTTCCCGGCGAGGGTGGCGGGACCGAAGGCGGGCTCGGGCTCCGGCGCCGGCGCGGGGGCCTGCTGGTACGGCTGCTCGGCCACCGGCACCCGCGCGTGGTTCTGGGTGTCCCAGGTCTGCCCCTGCCACTGCTGGGCCGCGCCCTGCTGGGCCCCGTAGGGCTCGGCGTAGGGGTTCGGGAACTGCGGCTGCTCCGGTTGCGGGGCCCAGTTGCCGGGGGTCCGCTGCTGCCCGTAGGGGTCGTACCCCGAGTACGGGCCGCCCTCGTACGACTGCTGGTCGCTCAACGCCTCATCCTCCTGCGAACGGCGGGAGCACCTCGACCGTGCCGCCCTCGGCCAGCCGTACCGTCTCATGCGCGCGGGTCCCGACGGGAGCGCCGTCGACGAGGAACGCGCACCTTCGCAGCACGCGGGTGAGTTCGCCGGGGTGCCGTTCACGCACGCAGGCCAGCGCCTCGGCGAGCGTCGCGGCGTCGTACGGTTCGTCGGCGGTGCCGGCCGCGGCCTTGGCAGCGGCCCAGTAGCGCACCGTGACCTTGGGCATCTCGTTCCTCATCGGACAGCGGAAACAACAAATAAAGACGGTGCCGCCCAGGCTAGTCCGTCCCCCGCCCGGTGCGCGCCCGCGCCCAGCGGCCGATGCGGGCCAGCAGTTCCTCACCGGCCGCGTTCTCCGCGTGGCCCATGCCCGGCTCCAGCCAGAGTTCGCCCGCCTCCCCGGCCGCGTCCGCGAGCATCCGGGGGTGGTCGAGCGGGAAGTAGCCGTCGCTGTCGCCGTGCACCACCAGCAGCGGGACCGGCGCCAGCCGGGCGGCCGCCTCCACCGGGGAGAGCGGCACGGGGTCCCAGTCGCGGTGGTGGATGCGGGTGCGGAAGCCGTACCGGCCGACCAGCCGGCCCGAGGGGCGGGTGACCAGCCAGTGCAGCCGGCGCATCGGCGCGGTGCCCCGGTAGTACCAGCGGGCGGGCGAGCTGACCGAGACCACGGCGTCGACCGCGCCGGGGTTCAGCGCCGCGTGCCGCAGCACCACCGAGCCGCCCATGGAGAAGCCGACGCTCACCACGCGCTCGTGCCCGAAGCCGCGCGCCCAGTCCACGGCCGCCGTCAGGTCCAGGACCTCCCGGTCGCCCACCGTGGAGCGCCCGCCGGAGGCGCCGTGGCCCCGGAAGGAGAAGGTCACCACCGCCCCGTACGCGGCCAGCGCGCGGGCCACCCGGCGCACGTGCGGCCGGTCCACGTCCCCCGTGAAGCCGTGCGCGACCACGAAGACCACTGCGGCCGGGCCCGTTTCGTATACGACGGGTCCGGGATCGTATACGGAATCGACGGCGATTCCGTCGGCCGTACGCAGAAAAGTCCGGACACCGGGGCCTTGACCCGTCTCGGAATTCGGACGAATGGTGGAACGTGTCGCATGACCCGCCGGACGGTTGCTCATGTGGGCTATTCTGCTGGGCAGAGGACTCGGGCAGTGAAGCCCCCGAGTCCTTTTGTGCTTTCGGTACCGCACCGGACGCGTCCTCGCAGGGACCGAGGAGGAACCAGACGTATGAGTTCGCTGCTGCTCCTGACCAACGCCCTCCAGCCGTCGACGGAGGTGCTTCCCGCTCTCGGCCTGCTGCTGCACAACGTGCGGGTCGCCCCGGCGGAGGGTCCCGCACTCGTCGACACCCCCGGTGCCGACGTCATCCTCGTCGACGGCCGCCGGGACCTCCCGCAGGTGCGCAGCCTGTGTCAGCTGCTGCGCTCCACCGGGCCGGGCTGTCCGCTCGTCCTGGTGGTCACCGAGGGCGGGCTCGCCGCCGTGACCGCCGACTGGGGCATCGACGACGTCCTGCTGGACACCGCGGGCCCGGCCGAGGTCGAGGCCCGGCTCCGGCTCGCGATGGGCCGCCAGCAGCTCGTCACCGACGACTCCCCCATGGAGATCCGCAACGGCGATCTCTCCGTGGACGAGGCCACCTACTCCGCGAAGCTCAAGGGCCGGGTGCTCGACCTGACCTTCAAGGAGTTCGAGCTGCTGAAGTACCTGGCCCAGCACCCCGGCCGCGTCTTCACCCGCGCCCAGCTCCTCCAGGAGGTCTGGGGCTACGACTACTTCGGCGGCACCCGCACCGTGGACGTGCACGTACGGCGGCTGCGGGCCAAGCTCGGCCCGGAGCACGAGTCGCTGATCGGCACCGTCCGCAATGTGGGATACCGCTTCGTCACCCCGGAGAAGCCCGACCGGGCCGCCGAGGAGGCCCGTGCCGAGGCCCGGCGGGCCGCGTCGGGGCGGGCAAAGGCGGCGGAAGGGGACGCCTCCGCCGTCCGCGCGGACAGCGGGGTCGCGGCGGACGCTTAAAGCCGTTGCGGCCGGGGTAGTGCCAGGGCACCCCCGGCTGCCTCCGGCCCGCGGTCCACGCCACGAATGCCCTGCCCAGAGCGGGTCAATCCGCGTAGACTCCGCGCGTGGCGAAGGTGACTCGGGATGATGTGGCACGGCTGGCGGGGACCTCCACCGCCGTGGTCAGTTATGTCATCAACAACGGACCCCGGCCGGTCGCCCCGGCCACGCGCGAGCGTGTCCTCGCGGCCATCCAGGAGCTGGGGTACCGCCCGGACCGGGTGGCCCAGGCGATGGCCTCGCGCCGTACCGACCTGATAGGTCTGATCATCCCGGACGCCCGCCAGCCCTTCTTCGGGGAGATGGCGCACGCGGTCGAACAGGCCGCCTCCGAGCGCGGAAAGATGGTCCTGGTCGGCAACACCGACTACATCGCCGAGCGCGAGGTCCACTATCTGCGGGCCTTCCTCGGCATGCGGGTCTCCGGTCTCATCCTCGTCTCGCACGCGCTGAACGACCAGGCCGCCGCCGAGATCGAGGCGTGGGACGCCCGCGTGGTGCTGCTGCACGAGCGCCCGGAGGCCATCGACGACGTCGCGGTCACCACCGACGACCTCGGCGGCGCCCAGCTCGCCGTCCGCCACCTGCTGGAGCACGGGTACGAGTACGTGGCCTGCATGGGCGGCACCGCCGACACCCCGGCCGTGGGCGACCCGGTCTCCGACCACGTCGAGGGCTGGCGCCGGGCGATGTCCGAGGCGGGCCTGTCCACCGAGGGCCGCCTCTTCGAGGCCGCGTACAACCGCTACGACGCCTACCAGGTGGCGCTGGGGATCCTCGCCGGGCCGCACAGACCCCCCGCGATCTTCTGCTCCACCGACGACCAGGCCATCGGCGTGCTCCGGGCCGCCCGCGAGCTGCGGCTGGACGTGCCGGGCGAGCTGGCGGTGGCCGGGTTCGACGACATCAAGGAGGCGGCGCTCGCCGACCCGCCGCTGACCACGGTGGCCTCCGACCGTCCGGCGATGGCCCGCGCGGCGGTCGACCTGGTGCTGGACGACGGCCTGCGCGTGGCGGGCTCCCGCCGGGAGCGGCTCAAGACCTTCCCGTCCCGCCTCCAGGTCCGCGCAAGCTGCGGCTGCGGCAGCTGAATCCGCAGGTCAGCGGGGTCTCATAGGAACCGAAGGCGGTTCTGCCGGGCTTCTCAGCCGGGCCTCACGAAGCTCTCATGGTCGCGGGACATGCTCCTCGTATGACCGAGAGCACGCGCCGCAGCGGCGGCCACGAGGACGAGCACCCCGAAGGAACTCCCGCACAGCCGTACGCGGCCTTCGCGGCCGGTGTGCACCCCGAGTGGCCGCCCCCGCCGGCCCACGCCCCCACCGCGGGGCCGGTGGCCGGGCAGCGGCGCAAGCGTCCCGGTGGTCCGGTCACGCTGCTCGCGGCGGTCGCGCTGGTCGCGGCCGCGGTCGGCGGAGGCACCGCCTACGCCTTCCAGCAGCTCACCGGGCACGGCACCACCGCCACCGACACGGCCACCCCGGTGGTCGCGGCCGGCAAGAAGAGCGACGTGGCGAAAATCGCCGCGGCGCTCACCCCGAGCGTGGTCGAGGTCAACGCGACCCTCGCGAACGGCTCGTCCACCGGTTCCGGCGTGATCGTCAGCGGCGAGGGCGAGATCGTCACCAACAACCACGTCGTCTCCGGTGCCTCCTCGGTGAAGGTGCGCACCAGCGACGGCACCAGCCGCACCGCCCGCGTGGTCGGCACCGACAGCTCCAAGGACCTGGCGCTGCTGAAGGTGGAGGGCGCCTCGGGACTCAAGGCCGCGCCGCTCGGCACCTCTTCGGGTGTCAAGGTCGGTGACACGGTCGTGGCGATCGGCTCCCCCGAGGGGCTGACCTCCACCGTGACCAGCGGCATCGTCTCCGCGCTCGACCGGGACGTGACCGTCCCCACCGACGAGAGCCAGGGCGGGCAGGGACGGGACGGCGGCGAGCAGTGGCCGTTCCAGTTCGGCGGCCGCCAGTTCAACGGCGACACCGGCTCCTCCACCACCACCTACAAGGCCATCCAGACCGACGCCTCACTCAACCCCGGCAACTCCGGC
>NZ_MUNH01000247.1:0-171 GCF_002154615.1 Streptomyces recifensis | reverse complement strand
TGGCGAAGCTCCGGGCGGGTTCCACGAGCTGACGGCACGTACCCCGAGCACCAGCGCAGTACCGAGCAGCAGGGAGAACGTCATGATCAAGCGCGTCTCGCACCAGGCCCCTGTCTCCGGACCGGCGAACGTCACCGTCGCCCTCGAGGTGGCGCACGAGCTGCACACCCC
>NZ_MUNH01000023.1:0-14675 GCF_002154615.1 Streptomyces recifensis | reverse complement strand
GTTGGTTACGTCTGGGCGTAATCGTCTCTGCTTCTTCACCCCTCCAGCTGTAACCAACCCAGCAGAAGGACCGACGGCGGTCACAACATGTCGGGTGCACTCCCCTGGGCGGGAACCTCGGATGCCGGGTGATCTGGATCATCGGCCGGGGCGGCGGCACGCAGCGCCGCTTCGACCCGGCGGTTGCTGGTCATGGATGCCGTGACGGCGGTCATCGCCAGGAGGAGGCCGGCGGCGGCGTAGAGCGGGGTGCGGATGTCGTAGGTGGTGGCCAGCCAGCCGCCGAGGAAGGCCCCGATGGGGGCGGCGCACATGGCGAGCATGCGGGAGGTGGAGGCGACCCGGCCCATCAGGTGGGCGGGGACGATCGCCTGTCGGAGGGAGGGCGCGAGCACCATCGTGGCGCCCATGCCGGCTCCGCAGACGGCGAGCGCGAGACCGGCGACGTACGGGTTCGGGGCAGCGGCCAGGCCCAGGATGGCCAGCCCTTCGACGGCGGCCGTGCAGGTCAGCGCGGTGCCGGTGCCGAGTCGTCGGCCAAGGTAGGAGGCGACGCCCGCGCCGAGCAGGCCGCCGGTGGCCTCCGCCGTGAGGAGCAGGCCGAAGCCGTAGGTGTCGATGCCCAGCCGGTCGTGCGCGAAGAGGGCGAGGACGGTCTCCACCGCGAGGAAGGCGACGTTCCCGACCGCGGGGCGCAGCGCCAACCCGAGCAGCACCCGGTCCCGGAAGACGTATGAGGCCCCGGCCCGCGCCTGCCGCAGCAGCGACTCGCGGACCTCCGGAACGGGCCGGGGCATGGCGGGCAGCGACCGTACGAGCAGCGCGGAGCACAGGAACGACAACGCGTCGGTGAGCAGCGGGACCGCCCGCCCGAGCGTGAGCAGGGCACTGCCCGCGGGCGGTCCCGCGAAGCCGGACATGGCGGTCTGGGCGCCGCGCAGGCGGGAGTTGGCGCGCTCCAGGAGCGCGGGGTCGCGGCGGAGAAGATCCGGCAGGTAGGCCGTGGCGGCCGTGTCGAAGAAAAGTCCGCCGAGGCCGAGCAGGAAGGCGACGGCCGCGAGCAGCGCAATGCTCAGCACGTCGAGCGCGGCTGCCGCCGCCGGTATCCCGAGCAGCCCCGCACGCGCGGCGTCCGCGACCCACATCGTGCGCCGGCGGTCCCAGCGGTCCACCAGCGCACCGCCGAGCACCCCGAACAGCAGCCACGGCAGCGTTCCGGCGGCCGTGACGACGGCGAGCGCCATCGGATTCCGCGTCAACGTCAACGCGAGCAGCGGCAGCGCGGCGTGCGACACCCCGTCACCGAGCGAAGAGATCGTCTGCGCGGTCCACAGCCGCCCGAACCCGGTCGGCAACTTACGGTTTTCCGAGGTCACTTGGCGTCCTCTTCGGTCTGCTTGCGCGATGCCGGGTGGAACAGGGCGAAGACGAGTGACGCGTCCGGCAGCGACGGATCGGACAGCTCGCGGTACTCGTCCGCCAGTGCCTCCAGCCGTGCCCCCAGCTCCGCGAACTGCTCCTCGGTGAGCCGCAGATGCGCCATCCGTACATGCCGCTCGCCGTCCGCCGGCGACGCCTCCAGGTCCGCCACCGCATGCCGCATCAGCGCATCCGGCCCTCCTTCGCCCGGGTCGGGCAGCGCGATCGACCGCGCGGCCATCGCGTAGTACCGCTCGGTGACCCCCCGCACCTTCCGTGTCCGTACGACCTTCACCAGGCCGGCCCGCTCCAGCAGCCGCACGTGGTAGCTGGAACTCCCCTTCGCCAGGCCCACGCGCTCGGCGATCTGCGTGATCGTCGCGGGCTCGAAGCGGAGCACGGCCATGATCCGGTGACGCGTCAGATTGGAGACGGCGCGCAGCTGGTCGTCAGTGGTGACGTGGAACGTCTCGGGGAGATCGTCGGTAGGCATGCCAGCAATGGTCAACAACTCTTGACCATTGCGCAAGGGATTTCACACGGACTTCCAGAATCTGCTGTCCGGCGTGCGAGGCCGTCCGTCATCAGTAGCCTTGCGCCGCACGCGCCTTACGACGGAGGGCTTCCCGCATGACCACCTCGTTCGTTCGCCCTGAACCGCCGTACTACGCGGTGATCATCACCACCCGGCCCGCCGAGGACCTGGAAGGCTACGCGGCGATGAGCGAGCGCATGGCCGAACTCGGTGAGGCGCAGCCCGGCTATCTCGGGCGCGAGTCCATGACGGACAAGGACGGCCGGGATCTCGTCGTCATCTACTACGCGGACGAGGCGTCGATAACGGCGTGGAAGGCCCACCCCGAACACCTGCAGGCCCAGCGGCTCGGCCGCGAACGCTGGTACTCCTCCTACAGCGTGGAGGTCGCACGGGTGGAGCGCGCCTACGCCTTCCCCCGCGACTGAGGCCCGTGGCCGAGGCCCGGAAACGCCCGAGGGCGGCACCCCCTGTATGGGAAGTGCCGCCCCTGGAAAGGACAGTTGATCCGAAGAAGGATCAGAAGTCCATGTCACCGCCCGGCATGCCGCCCGGAGCGGCCGCGGCGGCCTTCTCCGGCTTGTCGGCGATGACGGCCTCGGTGGTGAGGAACAGCGCGGCGATGGAGGCCGCGTTCTGCAGCGCGGAGCGCGTGACCTTCGCCGGGTCGATGATGCCCTCGGCGATCATGTCGACGTACTCGCCGGTCGCGGCGTTGAGGCCGTTGCCGACGGGGAGGTTGCGGACCTTCTCCACGACGACGCCGCCCTCGAGACCACCGTTGACGGCGATCTGCTTCAGCGGGGCCTCCAGCGCGAGCTTGACCGCGTTGGCACCGGTCGCCTCGTCGCCCGTCAGCTCCAGCTTCTCGAAGACCTGGCCGGCCTGCAGCAGGGCCACGCCACCACCGGCGACGATGCCCTCCTCGACGGCCGCCTTGGCGTTGCGCACGGCGTCCTCGATGCGGTGCTTGCGCTCCTTGAGCTCCACCTCGGTGGCGGCACCGGCCTTGATGACCGCCACGCCGCCCGCGAGCTTCGCCAGGCGCTCCTGGAGCTTCTCGCGGTCGTAGTCCGAGTCGGAGTTCTCGATCTCGGCGCGGATCTGGTTCACGCGGCCCTGCACCTGCTCCGAGGAGCCGGCACCGTCCACGATCGTGGTCTCGTCCTTGGTGACGACGACCTTGCGGGCGCGGCCCAGCAGGTCCAGGGAGGCGTTCTCCAGCTTGAGACCGACCTCCTCGGAGATGACCTCGCCACCGGTGAGGATGGCGATGTCGCCGAGCATGGCCTTGCGGCGGTCGCCGAAGCCCGGAGCCTTGACGGCGACGGACTTGAAGGTGCCGCGGATCTTGTTGACCACCAGGGTCGACAGGGCCTCGCCCTCGACGTCCTCGGCGATGATCAGCAGCGGCTTGCCCGACTGCATGACCTTCTCCAGCAGCGGGAGCAGGTCCTTGACCGAGGAGATCTTGGAGTTGGCGATGAGGATGTACGGGTCCTCGAGCACCGCCTCCATGCGCTCCATGTCGGTCGCGAAGTAGGCGGAGATGTAGCCCTTGTCGAAGCGCATGCCCTCGGTGAGCTCGAGCTCCAGACCGAAGGTGTTGCTCTCCTCGACGGTGATGACGCCTTCCTTGCCGACCTTGTCCATCGCCTCGGCGATGAGCTCGCCGATCTGGGTGTCGGCGGCGGAGATGGAGGCGGTGGAGGCGATCTGCTCCTTGGTCTCCACGTCCTTGGCCTGCTCGAGCAGGGCGGCGGAGACAGCCTCGACGGCCTTCTCGATACCGCGCTTGAGGGCCATCGGGTTGGCGCCGGCGGCCACGTTGCGCAGGCCTTCCTTGACCAGGGCCTGGGCCAGCACGGTCGCGGTGGTCGTACCGTCGCCGGCGACGTCGTCCGTCTTCTTGGCGACTTCCTTGACCAGCTCGGCGCCGATCTTCTCGTACGGGTCCTCGAGCTCGATCTCCTTGGCGATGGAGACACCATCGTTGGTGATCGTGGGGGCGCCCCACTTCTTCTCGAGGACGACGTTGCGGCCCTTGGGGCCGAGCGTCACCTTGACGGCGTCCGCGAGCTGGTTCATGCCGCGCTCGAGGCCGCGCCGCGCCTCCTCGTCGAACGCGATGATCTTGGCCATGTGAAGTGGTCCCTCCAGGACTGGGGGTGATTCCTTCGGACCGCGCCCGCGCCCGCGACGGACGGCTCGCCGGCCTCGTGGTTCCTTGCCCCACCCGGCCTGCGGGCCTCACCGACCCGGTCCTTCGTTGTCACTCTCACCTTCAGAGTGCTAACGCAATGATTAGCACTCACCCAGGGCGAGTGCAAGCGCCTTCGGGGGATCAGGACGGGACTTAACAGGACGAAGGGCCCGCACCCTGTACGGGTACGGGCCCTGCGCTCTGCTGGAGACGTTCAGGCGGTGACGCGAACCATGTCGGCCTGCGGGCCCTTCTGACCCTGCGAGATCTCGAACTCGACCCGCTGACCCTCTTCCAGGCTGCGGTAGCCGTCCATCTGAATCGCGCTGTAGTGGACGAAGACGTCCGCACCACCGTCGACCGCGATGAAGCCGTACCCCTTCTCCGCGTTGAACCACTTGACGGTGCCCTGAGCCATGGCTAACTCCCCTATTACTGGCCCTTGCGCAGATCCACACCTCGTGAACCTGGGTCAGACCTCGCCCCCCAATCGGTCGGGGGCGTGCGCCGGAACGCGTCGACCGCGGCTGAATGTATCTGTCCAACTGCCGTCTGCAACAGGTCAATCGGACGAGAATTCTGGACGGACACAGTCCGGAATCTGCCGCAACTTCGGCCGAATTCGGGGCAAGTCGGGCCCCATAAATGCAACAAATGCCGCACATTACCCGCGCATTTTGGCTACTTCTTGTCGGGCCGGCCGCATGAATCAAGGACGCCCGGTCCGCGGGACCGGGAGCGCGTTCCCCAACTCTACCGCGCTCAATCACGCAGAATGGCCCCCTCCGTTTGTCTTGCGGAGGGGGCCATTACCGAGGGTAAATTTCAGCCGCCGGCTACCGCCGGAATGATGGAGACACCCGCGCCGTCGGGCGTGGCGGTCCGAAGTCCGTCCTCGAAACGCACGTCGTCGTCATTGACGTAGACATTCACGAACCGGCGCAGCCTGCCCTGGTCGTCCAGGACGCGCGCGGCAATGCCCTGGTGGTGCTTCTCCAGGTCCTCGATGACCTCCGCGAGCGTGCCGCCCTCGGCGGCGACCTCGGCCTGCCCGCCGGTGTAGGTGCGCAGGATGGTCGGGATGCGAACGGTCACGCTCATGCGAGGCCAGCCTCTCGGAAGGAGTCCAGGTTCGGGCGGATGGTCGCGGTCAGACCGGTGCCGGCGACCGCGTCCAGGGTCTTTAGACCGTCGCCGGTGTTGAGGACGACGGTGGTGAGCGAGGGGTCCAGCGCGCCGGACTCGATCAGCTTGCGGGTGACGCCGACCGTCACCCCGCCCGCCGTCTCGGCGAAGATGCCCTCGGTGCGGGCCAGCAGCTTGATGGCGTCCACGATCTGCGGGTCCGTCACGTCCTCCACCGCCCCGCCGGTGCGGCGCGCGATGTCCAGCACGTACGGCCCGTCGGCCGGGTTGCCGATGGCGAGGGACTTGGCGATGGTGTCCGGCTTCTGCGGCCGCACCACGTCGTGGCCGGCCTTGTAGGCGGCCGACACCGGCGAGCAGCCCTCCGCCTGGGCGCCGAAGATCTTGTACGGCTTGTCCTCGACCAGGCCGAGGGCGATCAGCTCCTTCAGCCCCTTGTCGATCTTGGTGAGCTGGGAGCCGGAGGCGATCGGCACCACGAGCTGGTCCGGCAGCCGCCAGCCGAGCTGCTCGCAGATCTCGTACGCCAGCGTCTTGGAGCCCTCGGCGTAGTACGGCCGCAGGTTGACGTTGACGAAGCCCCAGCCCTCGCCGGCCGGGTCACCGATCAGCTCGGAGCAGAAGCGGTTCACGTCGTCGTAGTTGCCCTCGATGCCGACCAGCTCACCGCCGTAGACCGCGGCCATGACGACCTTGCCCTGCTCCAGGTCGTGCGGGATGAACACGCAGGAGCGCAGGCCGGCGCGGGCGGCGGCGGCGCCGACCGCGCCGGCCAGGTTGCCGGTGGAGGAGCAGGAGAGGGTGGTGAAGCCGAAGGCGCGGGCGGCCTCCAGCGCCTGGGCGACGACGCGGTCCTTGAAGGAGTGCGTCGGGTTGCCGGAGTCGTCCTTCACGAACAGCCCGCCGGTGACGCCGAGTTCACGCGCCAGGCGGTCGGCCTTGACGAGCGGGGTCCAGCCGGGGTTGAGGTTCGGCTTGTCGGCCACGTCGGCGGGGACGGGCAGCAGCGGGGCGTAGCGCCAGATGTTCGCGGGACCGGACTCGATGCGCGCCCGGAGCTTGTCGGTGTCGTACGCGGAGAAGTCGTAGGCGATCTCCAGCGGCCCGAAGCACTCCTCGCAGGCGAAGACGGGACCGAGCGGGACGCGGTGTCCGCACTCCCGACAGCTCAGGGCGGCGGCGGGTCCGAGATCGACGGTGGGGGTGGCGACAGTCTGCACAGCCATGGAGGCGAGGCCCTTTCTCCTCATCTTCCTCACGACGCATCTCGCCGTGAGACGGATTTGGCACCTTCCCTAGCCGGGAGCCTCGCGCGTGCCGCGGTGTGTCGCGCACGGGAGACCGGCTGGAGGGTTGCCGGGGCTTCATCGGGCCGTTTCCCTCTGCCCCTCTGGATGAGCGGTATTCGGTTGTGGACGCCGTCCGACCTCGACATGCGATGGTCATCGGCGTTGTTCAAGACTGTAACCGAAGGCCAGGAGAGTTGAAGGTGTCGTCCGAACCGCGAGATGGATCAGGCAGTGAGGAGCCGCAGACCATGATGGAAGAAACCGAGCGCTGGCTGGCCACCCGCTCCTGGTCCGTGGCCGACCGCCCGCTGCACCGCGTGCTGGCCGCCAAGCAGCGGTCCGGGCAGCGGGTCTCCGTGGTGCTGCCCGCGCTGAACGAGGAGGCGACGGTCGGCGAGATCGTCTCCGTGATCCGCCACGACCTGGTCTTCCAGGCGCCGCTGGTGGACGAGATAGTCGTGGTGGACTCCGGGTCCACCGACCGCACCGCCGAGGTGGCCGCCGCCGCGGGCGCGCGGGTGGTGCACCGGGACGAGATCCTGCCCCGGCTGCCCGCCGTGCCCGGCAAGGGCGACGTGCTGTGGCGCTCCCTGCTGGCGACCAGCGGCGACATCGTCGCCTTCGTGGACGCCGACCTGCGCGAGTTCTCCTCCGACTTCGTGCTCGGTATCGTCGGCCCGCTGCTCACCGATCCGGGGATCGACCTGGTCAAGGCGATGTACGACCGTCCGCTGGGCGGCGCCGCCGGGCAGGGCGGCCGGGTGACCGAGCTGATGGCGCGCCCGCTGCTGAACATGCACTGGCCGCAGCTCGCCGGGTTCGTGCAGCCGCTCGGCGGGGAGTACGCGGCCCGGCGCTCCCTGCTGGAGCGGCTGCCCTTCCCGGTGGGGTACGGGGTCGAGCTGGGCATGCTGGTGGACTCGCTGCATCTGGTCGGGCTGGACGCGCTGGCCCAGGTGGACGTGGGCGTGCGCAAGCACCGGCACCAGGACGGGCAGGCGCTCGGCCGGATGGCCGCCGCGATCTACCGCACCGCGCAGCTCCGGCTCGCGCGCGGGCATCTGGTGCGGCCCGTGCTGACCCAGTTCGAGCGGGGGGTGAGCGGGTTCGAGCCGCGCACGTACTCGGTGGACACCGAGGAGCGGCCGCCGATGACGGAGATCGCGGAGTACGCGGCACGCGAAGTGGCGTGAGCGGGCCGTATACGGTCCGGCTCGCCGGTCGCGCGTACGTTTGAGCGTTTGTGGGCCGGGCTAGGTTGAGGCCATGGCTACGCAGGGTGCTGAGGTGCTGGTCGCGTCCAATCGCGGCCCGGTTTCGTACACGGTGGGTCCGGACGGGTCCCTGAGTTCCCGCCGGGGTGGCGGCGGTCTCGTCTCGGGGCTGTCGGCGATCGGTCCGGACACGGACGCGGTGTGGGTGTGTGCCGCGCTCGGGGACGGCGACCGGGCGGCGGTGCGGCGCGCGGACGGCGGACTGCTTCCCGCCGAGGACACCGGCGGACAGCGGGTGCGGATGCTGGACATCGACGCCGGGGTCTACGCCGACGCGTACAACGGGATCGCCAACTCCGCGCTGTGGTTCGTGCACCACATGATGTACCAGACGCCGCTGGAGCCGGTGTTCGACGCGGAGTTCCGCCGGCAGTGGGACGCGTACCGGGCCTACAACCAGGCGTTCGCCCAGGCGCTGGCCGAGGAGGCGGCGCCGGGGGCGGCGGTCCTGATCCAGGACTACCACCTGACGCTGGCCCCGCGGATGCTGCGCAAGCTCCGGCCCGACCTGCGCATCGGGCACTTCTCGCACACCCCCTGGGCGCCGCCGGACTACTTCCGTCTGCTCCCCGACGACATCGCTGCCGAGCTGCTCACCGGCATCCTGGGCGCCGACCGGGCGGCCTTCCTGACCCGGCGCTGGGCGGACGCGTTCACCGACTGCTGTCACGCGGTCCTGGGTCCGGGCATCCCCTCGGGTACAGAGATCGGGGTGCACGGGCTCGGCGCGGACGCGGAGTTCCTGCGGGAGCGGGCGCACCGGGCCGACGTGGACGAGCGGATGGCGGTGCTGCGGGAGCAGATCGGCGAGGGGCGCCGGTCGATCGTCCGGGTGGACCGCACCGAGCTGTCCAAGAACATCGTGCGGGGCCTGCTGGCGTACCGCCGCCTCCTGGAGGACCACCCCGAGTGGCGCGAACGCGTGGTCCACGTCGCCTTCGCCTACCCCTCCCGGCAGGACCTCGCCCTGTACCGCTCCTACATGGACGAGGTGCGCCGGGTCGCGGAGCAGATCAACTACGAGTACGGCACGGCCGGCTGGACCCCGGTCCTGCTCCACCTCGACGACGACTTCGCCCGTTCCCTCGCCGCCTACCGCCTCGCCGACGTGGCCCTGGTGAACCCCATCCGCGACGGCATGAACCTGGTCGCCAAGGAGGTCCCGGTCGTCTCGGACGAGGGCGTGGCCCTGGTGCTGTCCCGCGAGGCGGGCGCCTACGAGGAACTCTCCGAGCACGCCATCACGGTCAACCCGTACGACGTCGTCGGCACGGCCGAGGCCCTCCACGAGGCACTGACCCTCCCGGACGCGGCCCGCGCCGAACGCTCCAAGCACCTCGCCGACGCGGCCACGGCCCTGCCCCCCACCCAGTGGTTCCTGGACCAGCTGAACGCGCTGCGGGGGTGATCAGCCGGTGCGGTCCGCGAGGGCGTTGAGCAAGTCCACCACGCCCTCCGGGCCGTCCACCACCAGGTCGGCGCGTTCTGCCAGTTCGGTCACCTCGCTGCTGCCGCTGCACACCAGGAGGGACGGGGTGCCCTCGGAGCGGAGTTTTTCGAGGGCTGCGAAGGCGGGGAGGTCGCCGAGGTCGTCGCCGGCGTAGAGAACGGACTCGGCGCCGGTGGCGCGGAGGTGGTCCAGGAGGGCCACGCCCTTGTCCATGCCGGGCGGGCGGAGTTCGAGGACGAGGCGGCCGGGTTCGACGATGAGGCCGTGGCGGGTGGCGAGGTCGGTGAGAGGGGCCCGGAGGGTTGCGAAGGCGGCCTCGGGGTCCTCGGCGCGGCGGGTGTGGACGGCGACCGCGCGGCCCTTCTCCTCGATCCAGGTGCCGGGCCAGGCGCCGGCCCGGTCCAGGACGCCGGGGAGTTCCGCGCGGACCGCGGCGATGCCGGGGTGCGGGGCGGGCGCGGTGACGGTGCCGGTCGCGGCGTCCCAGCGCTCGGCGCCGTAGTGGCCGAGGACGACGAGGTGCTCCAGGCCGGGGACCCCGGCGAAGCCGCCGTTGCGCACCGCGACGCCGGCCGGGCGGCCGGTGACCACGGCGACGGAGGCCACCTTCGGCGCGAGCGCCGCCAGCGCAGGCACCGCGCCGGGGTGGGCGCGGGCCTGGTCGGGGTCGGCGACGATGGGGGCCAGCGTGCCGTCGAAGTCGAGGCCGACCACGGCGGTGCGGGGCCGCTGGAGCAGCGCCCGCAGGCCGTCGCGGCCCGCCGGGGTCACCGGTACCGGCAGGGTGCTGTCCTCGGCGGTGTTGTCAGGGTTGCCCATAGGGCGACACTATCCGCGCCGGGCCGCCCTCACGCCTGTGAAAAACGGCTCTACCGTTCCGACCTTCGCGCCTCGCGGACCCGCCGCAGCCGGTTGACCGTCACCGGGTCGTGCCGGAGGGCACGCTCGTCGTCCAGCAGGGCGTTGAGGAGCTGGTAGTAGCGGACCGGCGCGAGCCCGAGCTGCTCGCGGATGGCGCGCTCCTTGGCGCCGGGGCCGGGAAAGCCCCGGCTCTCCAGCGCGAGGATCGCCTTCTCACGGCTGCCGAGTTCCATGCCGGCAACCGTAACCCCGACCACGGACAGCGGGCTCAGCCCTGGGACTGGGCCGTGCTGTCGGCGGCCGTGGCGGCGGCCTGGAGCCGGGTGAGGACGCCCGCGGGGCTGCCGTCGGGCGAGACCGCCTGCCCGATGTCCTTCTTCACGGCGGCGCTGACCGCCGCCCAGGAGGTCTTGTTCACCGGGTACTGCTCGGCGGTGGGCAACTGCTCCAGGAACGCGTGCAGCGGCGCGTCGGACTTCGCGTCCGACTGGCTCATCGCCTCCGACGCGGTGGTGGTGACGGGCAGCAGACCGTACTTGCGGGAGAAGTCGAGTACGTTCTTCTGCTCGTACACGAAGTCCAGGAAGCTGCCGACCTGGCGGGCGTGGCCGTTCTGCCTGAAGGCCAGCATCCAGTCGGTGACACCCATGGCGGCCCGTGCCCGGCCGGTGCGGCCCGGCATCGGGACCATGCCGAACTTCACGCCCTTGGCCTCGGCCTGCCGGATCAGCGTGGGGTGGCCGTTGAGCATGCCGACCTGCCCGTCCGCGAACGCGGCGAACGCGGCGGCCCGGTTGAGCCGGCCGGGGGCGACGGGCCCGGTGAGCCCCTTGCCCACCAGGTCGTCCTTGAGCCAGGTGAACGTCTCCCCGTTCAGCGCGGAGTCGATCGTGTAGGTGCCGATGTCGTCGGTGTAGCCGCTGCCGCCGCTGAGCAGCCACTGCATGGTCTCGGCCTGCGCCTCCTCCGGGCCGAGCGGCAGCGCGAACGGGTACTTCACGCCCTTGGCCTTGAGGGCCTCGGCGTCGGAGGCCAGCTCGTCCCAGGTGGTGGGCGGGGTGATGCCGGCCTGCTGGAACAGCGACTTGTTGTAGAAGAGCACGCGCGTGGAGGCCGCGAACGGCATCGCGTACGGCGTGTGGTTCCAGTCCCCGGCGTCGGCGAGCTGCGGCACGAAGTCCGCCTGGGTGCCGATGGAGAGCGTGTCGGACATCGGATACAGCTTCCCGGCGGCCGCGTAGTCGGCGTACGCGCCGATCTGGGCCATGTCGGGGGCGTTCCCGGAGTCGACCATCTCCTTGACCTTGGCGTCGACGTCGTTCCAGGAGTAGACGCTGACCTGGACCTTCACATCGGGGTGCTTCGCCTCGTAGGCGTCCACCAGCGCGGCCCAGTACTTCTTGGAGCTGTTGGCGGCCGAGTCGCCGTAGTCGGCGGCGACCAGCTTGAGGGTGGTGTCCGAGGAGCCCGTGCTCCCACAGCCGCCGAGCATCGCCGTCATGCCCAGTGCGGACACCACCGCGATCGTTCCTGCCGTACGCCGACGCACCCTCAAAACCCCTGTCCCCTTGGTCAGACCATTCGAATTCGAACGCATAAGGTCTACACCACGTGAGTGGACTAGACCTTTCTCGGGTCGGCGGGTCACACTGGTCCGGTGAGACATGTCGTCGCCCTGGACGTGGGCGGTACCTCGATGAAGGCCGCGCTCGTCGGCGAGGACGGCGCGGTGCTGCACCGCGCCCGCCGCGCGACAGGCCGCGAGGGCGGACCGGACGCGGTCGTCGAGAACCTGCTCGCCTTCGCCGCCGACCTGCGCGCGCACGGCGCCGAGCACCTCGGCGCCCCCGCGCTCGCGGCCGGCGTCGCCGTCCCCGGCACCGTCGACGAGGCGAACGGCACCGCCCTGTACTCGGCCAACCTCGGCTGGCGCGACGTACCGCTGCGCGCGCTGCTCACCGAGCGGCTCGGCATGCCCGTCGCCCTCGGCCACGACGTGCGCACCGGCGGCCTCGCCGAGGGCCGCGCCGGGGCCGGCCGGGGCGCCGGCCGCTTCCTGTTCGTCGCGCTGGGCACCGGCATCGCCGGGGCGATCGGCCTGGCCGGCGGTGTCGAGGCGGGCGCGAACGGCTTCGCCGGGGAGATCGGCCACATCGTGGTACGCCCCGGCGGCCGCCCCTGCCCGTGCGGCCAGACCGGCTGCCTGGAGCGCTACGCCTCCGCCGCCGCCGTCGGCACCGCCTGGGCGGCGGCGAGCGGGCGCGCGGACGCGGACGCCGCCGACTGCGCGCGGGCCGTAGCCGCCGGGGACCCGGACGCGGCCCGCGTCTGGACCGAGGCGGTCGACGCGCTCGCGGACGGCCTCGTCACCGCGCTCACCCTGCTCGACCCCGGCACACTGATCGTCGGCGGCGGGCTCGCCGAGGCCGGTGACGTGCTGTTCGGGCCGCTCGGCGCGGCGATCGAGCGCCGGATCACCTTCCAGGGCGCGCCCGTCCTCGTCCCGGCCGCGCTCGGCGACGGCGCCGGCTGCCTGGGCGCGGCGCTGCTCGCCCAGGACCTGCTCCAGCACATCCCCCAGACCACGGAGGTACGCACCTGATGGCCGACAACAGCGCACGCCCGCTGGTGCTCACCGGCGGCACCGTGGTGCTGCCCACCGGCGAGGTGCCCGGCGGGCGGGTCGCCGTCGACGGCCGCCGGATCGCGGAGCGGGCGCCCGAGGGCGCCGAGGTGCTCGACGTGACCGGCCACTGGGTGGTCCCCGGCTTCGTGGACCTGCACAACCACGGCGGCGGCGGAGCGGCCTTCTCCGGCGGCGCGGAGGACGCGCTCACCGCCGTCCGCACGCACCGCGAACACGGCACCACCACGCTGGTCGCCTCCACCGTCACCGACGACCTGGACGTACTGGCCCGCCAGGCCGGGATGCTGGCCGAACTGGCCGAGCAGGGCGACATCGCGGGCGTCCACTTCGAGGGACCGTTCATCTCCCCGTGCCGCAAGGGCGCGCACTCCGAGGCGCTGCTGCGCGACCCGGACCCCGCCGAGGTCCGCAAGCTGGTCGACGCCGCGCGCGGCCACGCGAAGATGGTCACCCTCGCCACCGAGCTGCCGGGCGGGCTGCACTCCGTACGCCTCCTCGCCGAGCAGGGCGTGATCGCGGCCGTCGGGCACACCGACGCGAGCTACGAGCAGACGGTCGCCGCCGTCGACGCGGGCGCCACCGTCGCCACCCATCTCTTCAACGCGATGCCCCCCATCGGCCACCGCGACCCCGGCCCGATCACCGCGCTGCTGGAGGACGGCCGGGTCACCGTCGAGCTGATCAACGACGGCACCCATCTGCACCCGGCCGCACTACAGTTGGCCTTCCACCACGCGGGCGCCGACCGCGTCGCCTTCATCACGGACGCGATGGACGCGGCGGGCTCCGGCGACGGCCGCTATCTGCTCGGCCCGCTGGAGGTCGAGGTGCGCGACGGCGTGGCCCGGCTGGTGGAGGGCGGCTCGATCGCGGGCTCCACGCTGACCCTGGACCGCGCCTTCCGGCGAGCGGTCACCGTGGACGGCCTCCCGGTCACGGACGTGGTCAGGGCGCTGTCGGCCAACCCGGCGCGGCTGCTCGGCATGGCGGACCGGGTCGGCTCGCTGGAGCCCGGCAGGGACGCCGACCTCGTGCTGCTGGACGGCGACTTCGCGCTCAAGGGCGTCATGCGCCGGGGTGAATGGGTGATCACGCCCCAACTGCCCTGATCCGTACCCGGCTTCGTCAGACGGCGTCCGTCCCTCAACTGGGCCGGACGCCGTCTCTTTGGCATGATCGGGGCCCCGGAAACCGAGGCGTACGGACCATCGAGGGAGGTCGGACCGGGTGATCCTGACGGTCACGCTGAACACCGCTCTCGACATCACGTACCGCGTGACGTCGCTGCGGCCGCACGCCGAGCACCGGGTGTCGGAGGTCGTGGAGCGGCCCGGCGGCAAGGGCGTCAACGTGGCCCGCGTGCTCGCCGCGCTCGGGTACGCGGTGACGGTCACCGGTTTCGCGGGCGGCCCGACCGGCCAGGTGCTGCGCGAGCGGCTCGCGGCCGCGCCGGGGATCACCGACGCGCTGGTGCCGGTCGGCGGCCCGACCCGCCGCACGGTCGCCGTGGTGGACGAACTCACCGGTGACACCACCCAGTTGAACGAGCCCGGTCCGCACATCGGCGTCACCGAATGGGCCGCCTTCCTGCGCGCCTACGACACTCTCCTCGCGGACGCCCGGGCGGTCGCCCTCTGCGGCAGCCTGCCACCGGGCGTGCCGGTGGGCGCGTACGCGGGACTGATACGGGTGGCCCGGTCGGCCGGGGTGCCGGTGCTGCTGGACACCGGCGGGGAGCCGCTGCGGCGCGGGATCGCCGCCCGGCCCGACATCGTCAAGCCCAACGCGGCGGAACTGGCCGAACTCACCGGCTCCCACGAGCCGGCCCGCGCCACCCGCGACGCCCGCCGC
>NZ_MUNH01000246.1:0-19891 GCF_002154615.1 Streptomyces recifensis | reverse complement strand
CCCGGTCCAGCGCGCTGGACGGCAGCCGGGCACGGATTCTCCGTGAACGATGGCGAGTACTCGTTCCGCAACCCCACCAACCTCTTCGCCTTGTCAGCCGATCGCTTGGCTCAGGTGGCCACCGCGCTGGCACCTTGACCCACACACCAGCCGTGACTGCTGTGATCAAGGCTACGCAGCCGGCGTGGATGACTCCCTTCACCGGGCTGAGCCCGCGCTGTCTCAGCAAATTGTGAGGATGCTGAGGCACGACGGGGCGGACGTTGTTCGCAAGGGTCGACCGTGTCGGCATGGGTGAGGGGTGGCAGGGCATCCGGGGTGAAGGGGTGGACCGACCGCGCTTCCGGTGCCGCCCGTCGACGTCAAGAGCTTCTTAGGAGTGAGAAGTTGAAGGGCTTCCGCAGCTTCATCCTGCGCGGCAACGTGGTCGATCTGGCCGTCGGCATCGTCATCGGAGCAGCCTTCACCGCCGTGGTGAACGGCTTCGTCAGCGCCTTCCTGACACCACTCGTCGGACTGGCGACCGGTGCCACCGGCGACATGAGTCGCAAGACCTTCACCGTAGGCGCCACCAAGTTTCCCTACGGCGCCTTCATCAACGCGGCTATCAGCTTCCTCCTCCTCGCCGCCGCCCTGTATTTCCTGGTCGTGCTCCCGATCAACAAGCTCCACGAGCGCCTCGCCCCGCACCAGGACGTCCAGGCGCCCAAACGGGACTGCCCCGAATGCCTCAGCCCCGTACCCGCTCAGGCCCGACGCTGCGCTTCCTGCACCGTCGCCCTGCCCGCCGTACCCGCTCAGGCGGGAGAGACGACCCAGCGCGCCGGGTGACCCGACCTCCATGACCCGGTCTGGGTTGGCCGGGCCCGTTCGGCCTTCAGGCGCACGATGAGCACTTTGGGGATCATCACGGTCCCCGGAGCCCTGCGCAGTACCCCGACGCACTCGACGTCCTTCCACGCACGTGAGCTGAGTGCGTCCGGTGCTCGGTGCCCGAACCGGCGCCGTTGACGACCAACCGCGCCTGAACCCCAGGCCCACGTGCGTTCGCGCCGGGGATGCGGTGCGGTCCGCGCATCCGCGTGCCCGGCGGCCAGCCGGTGGACATCCATGGCCGGTGGCTGACGCCGAGGCGGAGTCCGGGCCGGGGCGCTGCAACTCCTGACGGAGCGTTGTGCCCCAGCCCGCCGAGAACGACCACCCCTGCCACGGGTGCGTGGCGAGCCGGACGTCGACCGCGATGACCGGGTTCTCCGTACGGCCGGTGCGGGCGGGGCAAGACCGCGCGCCCCTGCCCCGCCCGGCCCCGAGGGGTGGCCGACCGGCCCACCTGCGGTGGCAAGTGGACCGGCCGGGCGCTTGCCTGCCCGCCGGCCGCCGCGCAAGGTGCCGCGGTGCCGTGCGGTCAGGTGCGGTCAGCGGTACTCGTACACGCCGACCTGTTCGGTGTGGGTGCGGCCGTGGTTCTGCTGGACGACGACCTTGTAGGGCGTGTTGGGCCTCACCTTGGTGGTCTTGAAGGTCCACCAGGTGCCGTTGCAGTAGGCGGAGGAATGGGTGGCCAGAGTGCGGTGAGGGTAATCGGCCTCGACCAGGCTGGCCTTGGCCTTGGTGCCGTCGCCGCCGTTCCAGCACTGGTACTTCACGGTCGCGTTGTAGGCGTGGACGCCGAACGCGCCCGAGACCCACTTGGAGTGCCGCGGCTTGAACTTCGACTGCCAGATGGTGTGCCACTTCGCGGCCCGGAGCGGGGCCTGGGCGTGGGCCTGCGCCGCAGCGGTGTGGGCGGTCGCGGGGGCGAAGGCGTCCGCCTGGACCGCCGGGGCCCCGACGGCCAGGCCGCCGGCGAGCGCCGCGGTCCCAGCGGCGACGATCACACGAGTCCTTGCTGTCATGTCCTCTTCTCTTTCAGGAGTGCCGTCTTGCGGTGGGGGCGGCGCGGGGTGGACCGGGCCGCCCGGCTTGCACCACCGACATTGCCGGACATTTCCGCCCCCTCCCAGCGACCGCCGCCGGTTGACGTACTTGTGGACCGTTCCACCCTCTGACCTGCGCAGTTGCCCTCGTGCATGACGAAGCCGTGGGACGCCGCGGGGCACGTCGGGCGGATGGAGGGCTGGCCGAAACGCGCGCTGTACGGCGGGCGGATGACCTGCCGCAGCGGGGGACAGTCGTATAACAACTGGCCAGGGGCGAGCAGCACGCCTCCAAGGGCACAACGGGTGTGGAGTGGAACATGCCGCGCTGGAAGGAATTGCCGAGTTCACTCGACGAACGGGTGCGGAACCTGGTCGTCCAGATGCGCCGACTGAAGGACCGCAGCGGGCTGAGCCTCGCGTCGCTCCAGACCAAGACCGGTTACAGCAGCTCATCCTGGGAGCGCTACCTCAGCGGGCGGGCCCTTCCGCCCCGGAAGGCGGTGGCGGAACTGGCGCGGGTGAGCGGTGTCGACCCGGCACGGCTCCTGGTTCTCCACGAACTCGCCGAGGAGGCCTGGAACCAGGAAACCGTCGCGGCACCGGTCGCGGACACACCGGAACCGGAGAACGCGCGGCGGCGAGTGGTGCTCATCGGTGTCTGCGCGGCCGTCGTTCTAGGCGCGGTCCTCGCCGGCGTGCTGATCGCGGCGCCGGGGAAGGACGGCGGAGACGGGAGGAACGGCGCGGCTACAGCCCAGCACAACGCAGCACCGGCTTCCCTCGGCGCCTTCACGTACCAGGCGGGAAAGACCTATCCCTGCTCGGTGCGCCGGGAGAACGGCCGGCTGTCCGCGCGCTACAGCGGCACCCGAACCGCACTGCTGTCCGGTCCGGGCTGGGACGTCGTGGAGGCACAGTGTCTGCTGGGCTACCACGGGTTCGACCCGGGTGGCGTCGATGGCGTCATCGGACCCAGGACCACACGGGCCGTCAAACGCCTGCAGCAGAGGGCCGGCCTGCCGCCCGACGGCGTCGTGGGCCCCCAGACCTGGCAGGTACTGCGGAAATGACGGGTACCGCACCCCCGACCGCCACGCCCGCGTGCACGCGACTGGCCAGGGCGCTGCAAGATCTCAAGTCCCGGACCGGCCTGAGCCTGACCGCGTTGGCCGAGCGAACTGCCTACAGCAAGTCCTCGTGGGCGCGCTACCTGAACGGCAGGCAGCTCGCGCCCCGTGAGGTCGTCGAGGCGCTGTGCGCCATGGCAGGAGAGCCGCCGGGACGACTGCTGGCGTTGTGGGAACTGGCGGAGATGGAGTGGAGCGGCCGCCACAGGACGTCGGCCGCGCCGTCACCGCCCCCCGACCGGCCGGACGGCGGCGCGGCGACCGCGGACCGCCCCGCACACCGCTGGAACACCCGGCGGCGACGAGCGCTCGCCGCGGCGGCATGCGGGGTCACGCTGGCGGCTGCCACCTGGCTGACGGCCTCCCGCGGCACGGACACCGAGGACGCCGCGGGGCGAACCGCACCTTCCGCGGCGCCGGCACCGGGATGCCGCGCTGAGACGTGCACGGACGAGGACCCGGAGATGATGGGCTGCGCGGTGCCGGGGCAGACCCGGCGACTGGACTCGCCGTACCGGACCCGCACCGGGGCGCGCCTGGTGGTCGTCCTCAGCACGCGGTGCCACGCTGCGTGGGCGCTGGGGTGGAACACCCGCGCTGGTGACGCGTTCGAGCTGTCGGCCCCCGGCGGTGCCGTGGAACGGGTCGAGGTGGCCGACGCCCTCGATGCGGAGGACCCCCTCTTCACACCCATGATCGACGCCGGCGACCTCTCCGGCCTGCAAGCCTGTTTCATACCGGCGGTCGGCAGGCAGGAATGCGTCCCCGCCCAGGGCTGACCGGCAGACCAGCGGCGCGGCGGTCATGTGAAGCCTCCGAGCCGACGTTCTCCACGGTTGGGCTCCGCACCAAAGTCACCCGCGGCGCCGGCGGCCCGGCCGCGGCCCTCGTGACGGTGTTCAAGCTCGTCGTACCCGCCCAGGCACGCTGGCGTGCGATCACCGGTGCCCACCTGGTGCCCCTGGACCGCGCGGGCGTCCGGTGAGAGAACGGCGTCCTGGTCGAGCGTTCTGAAAGGATTACGGCATGACCGGCCAACGGCACGCCGCCACTGAATCCCACCGACCCTTTACTGAACCGGTTCGGCTCGACCTGTCCGATCCTGACACCCTGCGTCAACTGTGGAACCTTCAGCGGGCCTCCTACGCGGTCGAAGCCCGGCTCATCGACTTCGACGGCATCCCGCCCCTGCACGAGACCCTTGAACAACTGCGCGCAAGTGACGAGTCCTTCCTCGGAATCCGTGACGGGCGGAGACTTGTCGGAGCGGTCGCCTGGATCCGCTTGCCAAACGATGCTCTGGACATCTGCCGCCTCGTGGTCCATCCCGTCGCACATCGCCGTGGCGTCGCAACGGCACTGCTCGACGCTCTGGACTCGATCGAGCCCGCGGAGCTGACCGTCGTCTCCACGGGAACCAGCAACCTGCCCGCGGTCGAGCTCTATCGACGGCGCGGATTCGTGCCTGTCGGCAAGCGTCAGATCGCGCCCGGCGTCACGGTCACACTGCTGGAACGCAAGTACGCGTCAGCATCTCAGCCGATCGACAACTCTTGACTGTTGCGCAAGTCATCGCCGCGACCGGCGTCGGCCGGTTAGGAGCAGCCGTACGGGGTCGATGCCGCTCAGGGCCTGAAGGCGACCGCGGCTGGGTGCAAGTCGCCGGTACGGCTTGAGGAGATGGACCGGAAGCACCCGAAGGAATACGGGGAGATACGGGCGCGGGACATGACGCCTGCCGAAGCGCGTGCCGGCCTGAGAGAGGATGCAAGCTCACCTCATCTTCAGGAAACGGAGTACCCGATGACGGGACCTGCCCAGGTGGATCTGATCCACCTGGAGGACGCAGACGGGAACCGCTGCATCGTGCGCGTCACTGGCCGCTTCCAGCCGGGCATACTGACCGGCCACGACATCCTGCGCGCCGACGTGCTTGTGTCCGCCAGTTTCATCGACGCCCGGCTGGACGTCCTCCTCTTCCAGCACGACCTCGACGCCTGGCAGCAAGACCTGGCCGACCTCGTCCCGGGCCGGCAAGCCGCCGTCGGAGGAGACCGTGGCCTGAGCCTCACTCTTCACATGCACGAAGACGGCTGGCTGTCGGTGACGGTCGAAGATCCGGATCGTCTCACAACACTCCTGGGAATCCGTCCGGACGAGAACTGGGTCCACAGGCATCAGGAAGATCTGCAGCGGGTGAGGCAGACCTGGCCCAGTGAAGTCATTGAGACAGCGCCGGGGGCCTACCAGTGGTGCCCCGACCGCAAGCGCTGAGGCTGCCACTGGAGCCGCCAGGACCAGTGTTTGGGCGGCAACTTTCTGCGAGGCTCAAGCCGGAGCAGTGCGGACCACCGCTCGTGTTTCCCGTACTGCTGATGCGTGCCGTGCCGCCACTGGCGGTGTTTCAGGGAACGTTGCAGCTCGTGGCTCCGCCGGGGCAGGTGACGCTGTCGTTGGACACCGCGCCTATGATCCCCAGCACCACCACGACGAGAGCCAGGACAATCAGCGGTACGTTGTCCGCAGCCCAACTGCTCTGACTCGACCGAAGTTTCCGAGTGCTGACCTCCGGGCCGGCTTCGTCGCCTGCGGGATCGGCCCCAGGACCGTCGTGCCCCTCTGTCGCCATCTTGTGACTCCCCGTTTTGGCGCCCTTTCACGATGAGACGCCACCCGGCCTCACCCGTCAACCCTCGGGACCCCTCCCCGTCTGCTCACTCGTCCCGGGCCGACTGCCGGCGCCGCTCCGTCCTCCCGTGTCCCCTCATCCTCACAGGCGATTGCGTGTGGAGGACTCACGGGCGGGTCGCTTGTCGGGTGCGGGCTGGAGAGGGACCTGACGCCGCCGCGTCGTCCCGCGCGTGTGGGCCGTCCCAGGACGACTCCGGTCAGAACGAGTGCCAGCCCGCACAGCTGCTGGAACGTCAGCACCTCCCCGGCGACGGCCGTGCCGAGCAGGACACCGGTGACGGGGTTGAGGAGTCCGACCAGGCCCACGGTTCCCGCGGGCAGGTGGCGTAGCCCGGTGAACCAGGCGACGAAGGCCAGTGCGGTGGCGACGAGGGCGACGTAGCCGAACGCGAGGATCGCCGGTGCGGAGAGCGCGGGTGGAGGGCCCTCCACGGCTGCGGCGACCGGCAGCAGGAACAGTCCTCCGGCGGTGAGCTGCCACGCTGTCGAGGCGAGCACGTCGGTACCCGTGTCGTTCCAGCGTTTGGTCAGGATGTGGCCGAAGGCCGAGACGAGCATGGCCGCGACCGAGGCGAGGATGCCCGGCACGCTTATTCTTCCCGCCCCCGTGAGCAGCATCAGGCAGATTCCGCCGAGCCCGATCGTGGCGCCGGCCAGGTGGGCCATGCCGGGCCGCTCGGACACCAGGACCCAGGCGATGAGCATCATCGCCAGCGGGGACACCGCCATGACGGTCGAGGCGATGCTCGTCGGCAGGAGGTGGGAGGCGGCGTAGACGAGAACGAAGAACACGCTCACGTTGAGCAGCCCGAGCACCGCGGACCGCCACCACCAGGCGCCGCGCGGCCGCTGCCTGCACAACCCCAGCAGGACGAGACCGGCGGGCAGCGCTCGCAGCGCCGCCCCGTAGAGGGGGCTGTCGGGCGGCAGGAATCCATGGGTGACGTAGTAGTTCGCGCCCCAGGCCACCGGTGCGACAGCGGTGAGTGCCACCCACCGCAGATTAGCTTCCATGGAAGGCAATATAGCTTCCCGGGAAGGTATTGTGGGGCGCATGGACACCCCGCAACCGCTGGACCGCGTGGCCCGCATCCAGGCCGACTGGCGCCGCGAGCGGCCCGACCTCGACATCTCCCCGCAGGGCGTGATCGGCCGGCTGCACCGCCTGGCCGACCACCTCACCGAAGAACTCTGCCTCGTCTACGGACGCTACGGACTCACCGAGGGAGAGTTCGACGTCCTGTGCGCACTGCGCCGCGCAGGTGAACCCTATGAGCGCGCGCCCGGCGAACTCGCCGCACACACCATGGTCACGACCGGCGCGATGACGAAGCGGATCGACCGGCTGGAGCGGGCCGGACTCGTCACCCGCCGCCGTTCCGACGACGACCAGCGTGGCCGGATCGTGGCCCTCACCCAGCCTGGTCGCGAACTGATCGACCAGGCGTTCACCGACCACATGCGCAACGAACGCCGCCTGCTGAGCCTGCTGACGCCCGCCGAGACCAAAGCACTCGAAGGACTGCTCACCACCTGGCTCTCACACGTGGAGAATCCGGGTCCGTCCGACAGCGAGTGACCCGCCCGGCGCCGGGAGGTCGAGTGGGTACGGGAGTTGTCACACCTCCGGTCGGTGTGACAACTCCCGTACCCGCCTGCGGGGTTCCGGCGGGCGCGGTCATCTTGGCCGCGGTGGTGACGGTCAGGACAAGCCGGCGGGCGACGTCACTCGTCGTTGGCGGCGTCCTTGTCGCGCAGCGGGCGCATCCAGCCGGCGGCTCGGACAGCTTGAACGAGTACCGGTCCGGCATGTTCATGCGCCTGTCCCTGCCGAGCGACCATCCCTTCGGTGAGGTCGCGGCCCCCGCAGCTCACCACGAGCTGTTCACGGCTGCCCGGTTGGACTGACTGGCCAAGTCAGGCTGGCATTGCATTCGAGGGCGAGCGTCCAGAAGCCGGGAGCTGGGAAGCATCGGGACGTGGCCAGTTCCAGGGATGAACCGCTTGCAGTCGATGACCGTGGCAATGCCCTGATCTCCTTCGCTCGGGGAGTCGAGAGTATGCCGCCGGGGGACGCACCGCTGCCGGCGGCAGTGGTTGCTCTCTGGAGAGGCGGCCGGGTTCTCATGGTCTTCGATCGATACCGCTAGTGCTGGGAGCTGCCTGGCGGGCGCATCGAGCAAGGTGAATTGCCTCATCAGGCGGCTGGGAGAGAGCTGTTGGAGGAGAGCGGGCAGGAACCTGACGCGCCGTTGCGGCTGGTTGGATACGCGCGCTTCGTCTTGGCGCCAGACAGGCGCACCGAATATCTGGCCGTGTTCGCGGGTCACTGTTCCCAAGTCCGCGCTTTTCGGCCCAACGAGGAGACCGCGGCCATCGTCTGGTGGGACCTTCGCAAAGTTCTCCCCGGACGCGTTCAGCCGTTGGATGCCTTTCTGGCCGAGCTCACGCGATAGGGCGGTGAATTGGGGGACAGCCGTTGCTCCATGAGGTGGTGGTCAACACGGTGACCCCTCTGTGCCGGTCCCGTGCCCGCGCGGATGCTCAGATCCAGCACCTCTCGGCGGACGCCGCTCCGCACATGGCCGACGCCCGTACGCACGACGGCTAGGGCGCGTATCGAATCGTGATCCATCCGGGGGGGGGGCGCCGCATGACGTGTTCTGGTGAACCGTCGCCCATCACGCGGGAGCGACTGGCCGATGTGAAGCGGGAGTTCATCGGTGGCGGGAGATGCCGGCCGAGGTCGGCGCCGGTCGGGCGGTCGGGCGGTCAGGCGGTCAGCGCCGCAAGCTCCGTGTTGGCGCGCTCGGTGACCAGGGCGAGGACGCGGCCGGCGGCGGCCAGATCCTCGGCGGGTATCCCGCCCCAGATCCGGGCGCTGATGGGGGCGGTCTCCGCGCCGACGGCGGCGAGCAACTCGTGGCCCGCGTCCGTGGAGCGAAGGTGTGCGCCGTCCGCGACGAGCAGTTGCTTGGCCAGGAGTTCGTCGAGGGTGGCGCGGAGGTCGGCCGGATCGGCCTTGAGGGAGCCCTGGACCTGGGTGATGAGATCGTCCGGCGTCTGCGGGGCGTCTGCGGGGCGTCGGCGGTGAGGGCCGCGCGCAGGACGACCTGCTGCTGGAACGTCATGCCGTGCTGTGCCAGGACGTGTTCCAGGACGCCCCGTGCGGCGTAGTGGGCCAGGCCGAGGGCGCGGGCGTCGGCGACGGGTGCGGTGGTGGATGCGGTGGTGGTCATGGTGTTGTCCCCTCTGTGCTCTTGTTGTTCGGTGCGGGGGGAGTGAGAGGTGCGTTGAGCAGAGTCGTCAGTTCGTCGGTGAGTGCGCGTGTCCGCGGGGCGTCGAGACCGCCGAGCGGCTCCAGCAGCTGCTGATGCAGTTCCTGGACTACCGCGATGGCCTGCCGCGTCACGGTCTGGCCCTGCCGGGTGAGGGCGAGTTGTACGGCGCGCGGGTCGCGGGGATCGCGGGTGCGCTCGATCAGGCCGGACGACTCCAGGGCCCGCGCCAGCTTCGAGACGTAGAGCGCCTCCAGGCCGGTGTGGTCGGCGAGTTGGCGCTGACTGGGCCGCTCGCCGGCGCGCTGCATGCCGTGCAGCGACGCGACCAGCGAGTACTGCGCGTGGGTGAGGCCCAGCGGAGCCACCGCGCGATCGACCGCGACGCGCCACTTGTTGGCGAGCCGCCATACCAGGAAACCGGGCGTGGGGCCCGGGGAACCCTTGCTCATGGCAAATAGATTACATGGCTATTATGTTCATGGCTACTATTTTCGACGTGGCGGCCCATCCGGCTCGGCGCCGCGAGGGGCTGACTGAGCGCCTCACTCGTGTGCGGCAGTCAGAGTGTGACTGACGGCGTGTCACCGTTCTGGGCTTGGCGTGCCCGTTTGGCGAGCAGCGTGGCCAGGTCCCGGGCGCTGTCCTCGGTGACGGCGTTGTTGTCCTTGCCGGTCGAATCCGTCACGGTCCACAGCAGCGTCGTGCCGACCCGGACCTGGGTGATGGCGCCGGTCTCGCCGTGGAAGCCGGAGGGGCCGATCCGGGCGTCGCGTTTCTCACCGATCGGGCCGAGGCTGAATCTCCTGGCCCGCGGTCCCGTCTTCTTGCCGTAGTAGTTCCAGAGCACGTCGTACGCCTCGCGGGCGGCCTGTTCGCTGTCGTAGGCGACGATCAGGAAGGTGGTGACGGCGGCACTGTCGTCACGTCGGAAGGCTGACGTGCCGTAGAAGCGGGAGCTGTCACAGCCCGCGTTGTCTTTGATGGGGCAGGCCGCTGATCGGTAGAGCTTGTCCATCTTGACGCTCGCGGGCCGGATGGAGGGCTTCCAGCCCGTCATGGCCCCACTATCCGGCAACGTCTTTCGTGTTTGTTCCTTTGTGAGGGGCACCGCCTTGCCGTTCCCGGTGTCGATCTGAGTGCCGCCGCCGCAACCTGCCAGCAGCAGCGCCGCAGCGATCGCCACGAACCATCGCTCGTTCCTCATGGACACGCCACCACCCCCCAAGTGGCGATCCTAGTGGACGTGCATCGGACAGGAGGCGCTCGCTTCGGCTGCCCCCACTGCAGCGGGGGATGGTCGACTCCAGATGTAGGCCGGCCTCTTCGCGACGCCGCCGCGACCTGCGCGGACCTGTGGATCTCCTGCGTCCCTTCTGGGCCGCCGTCTTACCGATGGGGGCGTTCGCCGGCCCGCACCAGGGCTCGTGCCAGGTCAGCGGTCTCCGAGAGAGTGTCGATCGGGAGCGGCTGGGTGGCGAGAGCGCCTTCGTGGAGCACGAAGAGTCGGGTGGCGAGGGTGACGGGGTCCGAGCAGTCGGCTGCGACCGCGAGCTCCTCGAACAGGTTCAGCAGCCAGAGCTTTTGGTTCGCGGCGATGCGGTGCGCGGGATGTGAGGGGTCGGGGAGTTCGGCCAGCGCGTTGATGAACGCACACCCGCGGGTGTTGGTCTCGCTCCAGGTCCGCAGCGCGTCGAAGGGTGCGGTGACGGCCTCGACGCGGCGCTCGCACGTGTCGACTGTGGCGCGGACCAGGGACCGCCAGCGCCGGTCACGTTCCGCCAGGTAGGTCGCCACGAGGCGGTCCTTCGAACCGAACTGGTTGTACAGGGTTCGCTTGGTCACGCCTGACTGCTCGGCGATCAGATCCACGCCCACCGCTGTGATGCCGCGGCTGTAGAACAGTTCCTCGGCCGCGGCGAGGATGCGGCGCCCGGCCGGTGTCATGGTCCGCGCTTCCTGCACCGGACGCCCTTCACTGATCGGTGTAGCAGAGGTTATGTTCACAGATCAGTATACGTTGGAGGAGGTTCATGTGATGGGCGTACCCGAGACCATGCGCGCGGTTCGGATCTCAAAGCACGGCGGTCCGGAGGTTCTCGAGGTGACGGAAACGGCCGTGCCCACTCCGCAGGCCGGAGAGGTGCTGGTCCAGATCAGCGCGGTGGCGCTGAACAACACCGACCTGTGGACCCGGGAGGGTGCCTACGGCCGCCCGGGAGACCCGGAAGCACTGTCGGGCTGGCGAGGCCCCGTCGACTTCCCGCGCATCCAGGGCGCCGATGTGGCCGGCCGGGTCGTGGCGGTCGGCGGTGACGTGGACCAGCGCCTTGTCGGTCGCCGAGTGATCGTCGATCCCGCCGTCTACGACGCCGAAGGACCGGATGCGAACCCCGTGGGCCTGATGGGGAGCGAGCGCGACGGCGGGTACGCCGAGTACGTGACCGCGTCGGCGGAGCGGGTGCATGACGTGACGACATCCCCGCTCTCGGACGACCAGCTCGCGACGTTGCCGACCGCCTACGGCACGGCGCTGGGCATGATCGAGCGGGGCCGGCTGCGGAAGGGAGAGACCGTCCTGGTTTCCGGAGCTTCCGGCGGCGTCGGCATCGCGCTGGTGCAGATCGCCCGGGCGCGCGGTGCGCGGGTGCTCGCCATCAGCAGCGCATCCAAGATCGATGCGGTACGCGAAGCCGGCGCGCACGCAGTCGTCGACCGCGCACGAGACGTTGCCGAGCAGATCCGCGCCGCCGCCCCGGACGGCATCGATGTCGCACTCGACGTCGTCGCCGGGGATCTGCTGAGCGAGGGGCTCCCACTGCTGCGCGAAGGCGGCCGGTGGGTCATCGCGGGCGCACTCGGCGGATACACCGTGACCTTTGATGCGCGCCGTCTCTACCTGCACAATGCCCAGATCATCGGCTCCGCGATGCACACGCCGGCGCACTTCGACCTCCTCATGGACCTTGCGCGTCAGGGAGAGGTCACGCCCGTCATCGCCGCGAGGTTCCCACTGGACCAGGCTGCTCAGGCGCAGGAGGAACTGGCCCGCAGGGCCCACGTGGGAAAGATCGTCCTACACCCCTAGCGCATCCGGAGCCGTCCCGTGTCGACGGTGCCGGGAGGGGGCTCCCCTGAGGCCGATCGTGCGCAGAGCGGGAAGGCGGTGCCGTGCGGGGACGCTTGGCGCGGCGGACCCGCGACACACGTGCGCCCCGGCGGGCCGGCCGGGCATGTCGCCCCCGCGCCTATGGGGATGGTCCCCGGTCTCCCCTGCCGAATTCCGCCTGCACCACTGCTCCCCGTTCGCGCTGGGAAGGTCCCAAGTCGCTTCAGGGCGGCAGTTGTTGGGTACGGGCCCTTCCCGCGGCGAGCAGCATGTCGGTCGCGCAGCGAGTTCCGGCGCGGCCCCGCCTAACACGGCTCATTTGATCGGGTCCGCAGCGACGCGCCGTGATTGCGCGAGTGAGAAGGCGTCAGAATGTCACCCGGAAAGCCTAATTGTATGTCAATCTGCCTTATAAATTGCACATTTGATAGCTCGTCAATGCTCGCAAAAGGCCTGAAGAATGCCCTGTTTGGAGCTGAGTCCCGATCTTCCGATATGCCGGTCATGTCGGCTATAGGTAAGTTCATCCACAAGCCGGTCCGACGGGTCGGCGCCCTCTCTGTACGACAGGAGATAGTGAGATGAAGCTTCGTTCCACCGTGATCACCGCTGCTGTGTCGGCTGCCGCGGCCATGGCCGCGACCGGGATCACGTACGCCTCGGCCGCGTCCGCTTCGGCGCCCCAGGAGGCCCCGGCCGCCGTTGCCGCCGTAACCGGCGGCAGCGGGCAGGGCGGGACCGCCAAGGGCAACGCCGGCGGCAACAGCAACAGCAACAGCAACAGCAAGGGCAACGAGGGCAAGGGCAACGAGGGCAACGACCGGGACGACGACGACAACAACGAGGGCGGGGGCGACTACAAGGGCCACATCCAGATCAACGAGCGGTCCTACTCCACGCACCCCGGCGACTGCATCACGGTCGTCAGCGGCCTGGGCGCGAAGTCGCTGAACATCCGCAACGAGAGCCGCAAGGCCGTCGAGGTCTTCCGCGGGGCCGTCTGCGACAACGGCGCTCCCATCGCCACCGTCGGCCCGCACAGCTCCAGCTACGGCGTGAAGCCGGGCTGCGTCGAGGGCCTCGACATTGACAAGGGTGTCGTGGCGAGCTTCCGTGTCGTCAAGCGCCACCACGACGACTACTAGGCCGTAACCGAGCACCTAGTGTGAGCCCCGGCCCGCCGGAATCGGGCCGGGGCTCACAGTTTGGCCCATGTGCGTGACGGTCACCTCCGCCACGGCCGTGCCGGAGCCGAGCACCGGGCGCCCGGCATCCGGTGTCCGCGCCGCCGTCTCTCCCTGTGACCCCCCGCCCACCTGCGGTGTTGTTCCTGCTGGGGTGTGTCCCGGGGTGGCCGCCCCGGCTGTGTGCCCGGCGCTTTTCCGGTCCGCAAACGGGTGAAGGGTGCCATGATCATCCGCTTGGTGGAAGACGTGAGTCACGGCACCTACGTCTGGCTTCCACCAGGTGTCGTGCCTCCGACGTGCGCTTCCCGCCGGAGGCAGCCGAACATGGCGGATCAGTCCTGCCTTGGCCGGAACGTCGCGAGGAACACCTTCAGCGCCTGCCGGTTCACCGCCGTGCCGAAGTCGGCGGCCGGAGTCGTCCACCGCAGGGAGAAGCTGCGCCGGCCGCCGAGGAGGAAGCCTCGGCCGAACGTGCGCACCCGGTCCTCGCCGGTCCCGGAGAGCCAGTCCATGTCGGCGGCACTGCGTCCCTGATACGTCGTCGCCCGGATCTCACCGACCCGCCGGTACCCGCCCGTCCGCTTCAGGCCGGGCTCGACCTCGTCCCTCCACACGGCTACCGGATCCGGCCCGACGCGTTCGCTGTAGGTGACCGCGAGGGTCCGCGCGTCGCCGCCCGCGCCGAACGTCACCCGGTAGGCCGGACCCGGCACCCGCGTGGTGCGCACCCGCGACCAGTCGGCGGGAAGGGCGACGGAGAACCCCTCCGGGGCCCGGTACAGCCGGTAGCCGGACGGCACGGCCGGCGGCGTGGCGGTCGCGGGCGGCTGCGACGGACCGTCCCCGGCGCTCCCGCCCGGCGGCGATGCGGTGGCGGAGGCGGGAGGGCGGTTCGCCGTGCCGGCGGCGGAGGAGCCCCCGGAGCCGGTGCCGGGCAGCCGGTGGGTCGCGGCCAGGACGGCGAGACCGATGGTGACGACGGCCAGGGCCGTGCCCGCGGCCAGGGTGCGCCGGCTCCAGGACCGGCCCGCGTGCCGGGCCGCGGCGCAGACACCGCGCAATCGGGGCCGGGGCGGCGCCGCGCCGACCGTGCCGGGATCCTCCCTGAGGGCGCGGGCGAGCGCGTCACGGACCACGGGAGCGGAGAGCCGCTCCCGTGCGTCCTTGCGGAGCAGACCCTGTACGGCCTGTGCGAGCGGCCCGGCCCGCAGCGGGTTGCGCAACGGCAGCCGGTCCACACTCCTCAGCGTGGCCTCGAAGAGCCCCCGGTCGCGGAACGGTGAGCGGCCCTCGACCATCGTGTACAGGATCGCGCCGAGCGCCCACAGATCGGTCGCCGGCCCGACGCGCTCGTCCCGGGCCTGCTCAGGGGAGGCGTACGACGGCGCGGTGAGCCGCGGCGCCAGGGTCGCCCCCACCAAGCCGTAACCGGCCAGCACGACACCGCCCTCCGCGCGCACGAACACCTGGCCGGGGCTGAGCTCGCCGTGGGTGATGCCCTCGGCGTGCGCGGCCTCCAGCACGTCGAGCAGTTCCAGCCCGATGCGGGCGGTGCGTACGTACGAGAACATGCCCTTCTCGGTGATGAGTTGGCCCAGCGGCGTGCCGTCGAGCCACTCGGCGACCGTCCACAGCGTGCCGGCCTCGGTGACCGCGTCGACGACTGTGGCAACTCGGCCCGGCCGCAGTAGGCCCACGGTCTCGGACCTCCGCAGGACGCGAGCGGTGATGCGGCGGGCGGTGTCCTCGTCAGTGCCTTCCGGGAGGCCGATCTGCGTCAGCAGACGGGGGCGCTCCGCCTCGACGTCCTCGCCGTACCAGCAGACGCGGTTCGTCTCGCGGTGGACGACCTCGAGGATCCGGTAGCGTCCGGCGATCAAACCGTGTGCGGAGACGTGCGCCTTGCCCATGGTCATCCCTCGCTGAAACCCTGGTTCTCACCTTTCCCTCTGGTACGGGGGTGGCGGGGGCGTGCGTTCAAAGAATGGGCGACCAGACGGCCGTTCCTGCCTTTTCTTCGGCTGCGGTGAGCAAGTGTGCGAAAAAATTCAGACGCACGGTGCGGGCACGGGCTTCCCCTCGCGCCAAAGGTTCGCCGGCCCGCGCCGGACGGTGGCCTCCCATACCGGGAGGACCACGGAAAATGACCTGTGCCGTCCGGGCACGGATGCCCCGTCCGAGTGCGCCGCGGGATTCCAGCGGTCAAATCCGGGACCCGGCCTGGTGGTTACCCCCGGCACACAGGATCGGCGGCCGAATTCCGGCCCCCGGGCGCAAGCGATTTCCCTCCTCCGTCCTCAGCGCAGCCCGAATCGCTCCGCCCTGGAGCCGATGTCCGCGCCAGTCGCATCGCCCCCGGCACACCACCAGTTCGAACCATGCCCCAGGAGCGCCCCGCTCCACTCCCCGCCGGGCGGCCGGCCGGAGACACCCGGCGGCGGACTCGGCCCCCACCTTGAGGTGCTCGGCGAGGTCGAGACATCTTCACACCGCATCCCGGTCCGGCGCCACGAGCATCTCCGCGAGCGGGGCGACCACCTGGCCATACGTCAACTGCGACACGGACGGGGCGCTCAGCGTCGTCACGACAGCCGACAGCCGACAGCGCCACCGGCACCGCCCCGTCCGTCGCCAGGTCTCGGACATCGCCTTCGCCCCCTCGGTCTCCACGCCCCAGATCCTGACGCCGGGGCGGAGCACCCGCAGCGCCGCCGCCACCCCCGAGACCAGACCGCCGCCACCGACGGTGCGCGCGGGCCGACGCGGAGAAACGGCTGTGGCGCGGGGTCCACCCGCCGGCTGTCGTGACGGGTGTCATGACGTGATCGCGGCAAGCTCCTCGGCCGCCAACTCACGGCTGTGCTGAACGCCGAGTTCGGTTTTGATCTCCTCGGCAAGCTGCTGCCCCTCCGGGCTGAGCCCGTACCGCTCATGCTCCTCCTCGAGAGCCACGAGCCTCCGTCCCAGTTCCATACGCCGCCGCCTCTTTCGCTCCGCCTCGATCCGCCCCTTCACATCGTCATGCTCGGGGACCGGGCGCCCACTCACGTACGTTCCGAGGTTCCCCATCACGTCGCTCAGCGCCATGGTCGTGAGGAACACGTAGTCGTCCCACGTGACGTGATCGTCGAACGGCTCGATGAGTCTGAGGACCTTCCGGCATCGGGTGCGACGAGCGTCCTCCGACTCCGGGAGCAGATTCACGCCTGTCCACGCGCGCAAGACCATGGCCCGCTGCTCGCGGTTCCACGCTGCCCGGTCCTCGGGTGAGCTGACTGGTGCCCTGCCTGCCAGCGTGCTCCTCAGCTCGCCCAGAAGGTCATATGCCTCCTGCGCTGCTGCCTTCGCTGCTGTGTCCCGTGCTGTCCTGTCGGATGCCTTGGCCTGCATCCGGGCTCCCCCGATGCTCGCCCCTCCGCCGATCACGGCACCGAGAAGACCCGAGACGAAGTTCCCCGTCAGGAAGTCGATCCATTGGCTCATGGCGGAATCATGCCGACGGAACCAGCCGCGCGGGGTTGATCCCGCCAACTTCTCATCGGGGAGCTACTGGTGGGGGGTGCAGCCCTCGACCATCGGCCGCGGTGATCGCGGCGCAGTGCTGCGGGGCGTCAGGCTGTACGGTGCACGCCGACGAAGGACGCGCCTGGTCACGGTGGACACCAAGGGCGCCACCGTCGCGGACACCACCGCACGAGGCGAGATCACCTCCGCGGTGCCCGTCGAGCACGGGGTGATCGCGGCTGCCGGCAATCAGCTGGTCCGGGTCGACGGCAAGGGGAAGGCGGCTGAACTCGCCGCGACTGAGCAGCCCCCGTACGGAATCCGCATCATGCGGGACGGCTCGGTCGGCTGTTGAATCGCTCGGGCGCGACCACGTCAGCGTCCGCACCTACGCGCACGGGAAAATGACGACCGTCGCCTACTCGGACCCCCGGCCCCGAACCGGATGGAGGAGCTGCATCGGCTTGGACGGGGCCTGAGCAGCCCTCGGGTTGCGTCGTGCGCCGTGCTGGGTCAGATCCGGGCAGTGGTCCCTCCACACGGACCACTTCGAGCGCGCCGGTGTCACCGCCAAATACTGGTATCCGGAAGGAGGGAGTGTCGGTGGCGCCGTGGCTGCGGTGGAGGGTGCAGCAGGTGCGGATCGGCTACTGCTCGGTCTCGAACGGCTTTCAGCGCGAGGCTGCCCCGATGCCGTGGGCGTCGTCGAGCGGGGTGAGGTGGGCAGGGCGTGCGTCAGATGGGGGAGTGGTGTACGACCCAGGACAGCCAGGTGCTGGGCCGCGTCGTGGTTGAGGTAAACAGGTTCCCTCACACCGCGTCATCGGTTGCGGCGGTGCGGGCGCGGTCGGTGACGACCTTCAGATGCGGGGCGCGACGGCCCCGGCTCCCACCGCCGGCCTGACCCCTCCCGGCAGCGGGGTGGGCGAACGCCCGGAGTTGGCCGAACGCGGCGGGAATGGCACAGGCGGCTCAGCTGTATTGAGGACAGCGTCGTCATGGCGGACCGGGCCGGTGATAGCCGTCTCCCGGACAGGCTCCGGTGCCTCGTGCGACGCCGACCGAGGGGCGGACGGCGTCGCACGGCCGGTGGCGCACTACTGCTTCGGGCACTCCTTCCACGCCAGGTGGTAGACCGTGCTGATGTCACCGTCGGTGGAGTCCATCGTCATGAAGCTGACCTTGCCAGGGTTCGCGCTGCCCGCGTTCACCCTGAGCTCGGTGTTGATGTTGAAGTTGCGCAGGACACCGCAGGGCGCCCAGACCAGTTGGGCCCAGTCGGTGCTGTCGGTGACCTGCCAGTCGTCGTTGTAGGCGCCGCCGAAGGGGTGGGTTCTCGGCACCGTGCTCGAGGAGCCCTGGAAGTAGTACGAGGCCTTCTGCGTGGCGGTCGCGCCGGGCTGGAGCGAGAGGAAGCCCCGGTAGTCCGCCTGGGCGACGGCGTAGGTGAAGCCCTGCGGGACATGGACCACCAGGTTGAGCTGGCAGTTCTTGCGGAAGGCTGTGGGGTCGGAGTTGCCGCCGGCCTGGGCGAGGTAGTCGCTGTACGTCACCGTGAAGGCGGTGTTGTCCGGCGACACCGCCACGGCGGCCGTACCGGCCGGACAGCCGGAGCCGTTCACCGTCGCCACGTCGATGACGATCTTGTCCGGAGGCGGGTCGTCGAACACGGAGGACGGGTTCTGGGTGGGTAGCGCGGTGGTGAGGAGAGCGGCTACGGCGCCGCTCAGGAGGAGTCCACCAGCCATGGTTTCTCCCGGTTGAGTGGGTGGGGGTTCGGACTTCGACCCTCCGTTCAACTTTGAAGAAACTGTGTGAAACCTGTGAAGGAGGGGGCGAGGGAATCGTAGGAAGCCCCGCACCGGCCCGACAGGGTCAACTCAAGCCATTCACACCGGGTCTTTCACGGGCCTCCGGTCGACGCACCGTCCAGGGGTGTGCCCAGGCCGACGCGCCGTCAGGGAAGCTGGAAAACCCGGCCTTCCAGGGCGGCACCCTCGCGATTTCCGGGCTCCCTGCCAAACGGCGCCTGAACTCAGTGCGTTAGGAGTTCTCACAAGAGCAACGGTCACAGGGAGTAGACACACAGCCGAGGGCGAGGAAGGCTTCGTGGATGTCGTCGCGTATCTCCCAGCGGGCCCGCAGGCGGCGGAACCAGTGCGGGTGGGCGAACGCGCGCTTCACAAACCAGCGTTGGGTGCTCAGGTCGGAACCTTGCTCGGTGCCGCGGCGGGCGATCAGCGGCTTCGCACCGAGATCCCAGGCAAGTCGCGAGATCAGCGCCCCTGGTGACCGATCACTCACGCCGTCAGTAGGACGAGGGCTGGACCCACCCCGTCGCCAGGGCTGATCGTGGGAGACGTGAACGATCACCGAATGGCACCTGTCAGTCGCACAGGTTCGCGAGGCGCGACAAGCGACGTGGCCCTGGATGAAGAGGCCGGTGAGGTCCGCCGTTTCTGGAACCGACTCGGCCTTCGGGGACTGATCGACGTGCACACGCACTTCATGCCCGAGCGCGTCCTGCACAAGGTCTGGGAATACTTCGACGCGCAGGGGCCGCTGACCGGCGGACTGGAGTGGCCGATCAGCTACCGGCAGCAGGAGGCGGAACGCGCTGCTGTGCTGCGCAAGTTCGGTGTGCGGGCGTTCACTTCGATGCTCTACCCGCACAAGCCCGGCATGGCCCGCTGGCTCAACGGCTGGGCCGCCGAGTTCGCCCACCGCAACCCCGACTGTCTCCACACCGCCACCCTCTACCCCGAGCCGGGTGTCGAGGCGTACGTTCGAGAGGCCGTCGAAGCGGGCGCGCGCGTGTTCAAGGCGCACGTACAAGTAGGGGCCTACGACCCGGCCGACGAACTTGTCCAGCGGGCGTGGGGGGTGCTGGCCGAGGCCCAGGTCCCCGTGGTGATCCACTGCGGCTCCGGTCCCGCCCCAGGCGAACACACCGGCCCCGAGCCGATCGCACAGGTACTGGCGCGACACCCGAAGCTACGGCTGATCGTCGCGCACATGGGGATGCCCGAGTACGGGGACTTCCTCGGCATCGCCGAGCAGTACGCGGAGGTCCGGC